>CALMZF010000058.1 GCA_937870645.1 uncultured Paludibacter sp.
CTGCTCGATGGTCCGTGACCGATTCGGTATATTTCTCTGATTGATTCCATATATCTTTGATTTTAATGCAAAGATAATTAAAATCCCGTACCAAAACAGACCGACTAATTTTCATAATCCTGCTTATGGTATAAAATAAAGCGACCTGTTGGACTATACTCATCTTGAGTTTTTGTTTTTAAGAAAAATTCCAGCGGAATTTCATATTTGTAGTTAAAAATCACCTTGTATTATTCGACCCCGATTGGGGTCGTACATCAAAAAGGGACATTTTTTCTACAAATATGTGACTTCTATGAAGTCTAAATCACAAAAAACATTTATTTATTAAAAAGTAAAGATGACTTCACTTTGTAAAGTCCCGGCTAACTTCATTTAGAACTTTTGAAGGCTGAAAGATAGAAACTCAAAACCTTTTTTGTAAATTTGTGCCAAGAAAACTTATCACTTATCATTAAAAATACAAAATTAGAAAATATGGCAATTATCAAACCATTCAAAGGCATTCGTCCTCCTAAGGATTTAGTTGAAAAAGTGGCATCGCGTCCGTATGACGTACTTAGTTCGGAAGAAGCAAGACAGGAAGCAGCCGGAAATCCATATTCGCTTTATCACATTATCAAGCCGGAAATTGATTTTGCGCCCGGCACAGACGAGCACGACGAGAAAGTGTATCTGAAAGCTGCCGAAAATTTTGCCATGTTCCGTGAAAAGGGCTGGCTCGTTCAGGATGAAACAGAGAAGTATTACGTATATGCCCAGACCATGAACGGACGCACTCAGTACGGACTGGTGGTTTGTGCCAGTGTGGAGGATTACATGACCGGTAACATTAAAAAACACGAGCTTACCCGCCGCGACAAGGAAGAAGACCGCATGAAACACGTGCGGGTGAATAATGCCAACGTAGAGCCGGTATTTTTTGCTTATCCACATCGCGATGATCTCGATAATATTGTAGCCGGAATTATCAAACACGAACCGGAATATGATTTCACAGCCGAACTGGATGGATTCAGACATCAGTTCTGGGTAATTGAAGATGCCACCATCAATCAGCAAATCACCGCAATTTTTGCACAGATACCTACCATGTACATTGCCGACGGACATCACCGCAGCGCTGCTGCCGCACTGGTGGGAAATGAAAAGAAACTTCAGAATCCAAATCACCGTGGCGATGAAGAATACAACTACTTCATGGCTGTTTGCTTCCCCGACAATCAACTGAATATCATTGACTACAACCGGGTGGTAAAGGACCTGAACGGATTGACAGAAGAAGAATTTCTTAATAAACTGAAAGAAAATTTTATTGTCGAAGAAAAAGGAACAGAAATCTACAAACCGGACAGCCTGCATAATTTTTCGCTATATCTGGACAACAACTGGTATTCGCTCACCGCCAAACCGGGAACGTACAACGACCATGATCCGATTGGTGTGCTTGATGTCACTATTTCCTCCAATCTTATTCTGGATGAAATTCTGGGGCTCAAAGACCTTCGCAGCGACAAGCGCATTGACTTTATCGGCGGCATACGCGGACTGGGTGAACTGAAAAAAAGAGTTGACAGCGGTGAAATGAAAGTGGCGCTGGCGTTGTATCCCGTTTCGATGAAACAGCTGATTGACATTGCCGATACCGGTAACATTATGCCTCCGAAAACCACCTGGTTCGAACCGAAACTCCGTTCCGGTCTGGTAATTCATGAATTGGTGTAAAAAAGAAGCTATCGGGCAATAAAAGCCCGTCAAAAAAGTTAATCAATAAAAGAATAATTCCTCAAAGGCTTCAATTTTTATATGCTAAAGTCCAAATCATTCGTTTTGCTTATTCTGCTGGCAGTCCTGACCTTGCAGTCCTGCGGCATCAAAGCCCGGCTTGCTAAGGCGGATAAACGCTATGCTTTGGGAGAATATGCTGTAGCCGGTGATTTGTACAAAAGTGTTTACTCCCGCATTCCCTCGAAAAACAAGCCCCTGCGGGCTGAAATTGCCTTCAAACAGGGCGAATGTTACCGGCTTATCAACCATTACCGGGCCGAACAGGTTTATCAGAATGCCGTGCGGAATAAATCAACTAACGACACCGTGTACCTCCGCCTGGCACAGATGCAGCAACGAAACGGAAAATACGCCGATGCCGCAAAAAGCTACACTTCCTATCTGGAAAAACATCCGGAGGACGAACTGGCTCTCAACGGACTGCAAGCTACGGCGCTGGCTGCAGAGATGAAAGCCAGTCCCACCCGCTACCTGGTGAAAAAATCGAAAGAGTTCAACATCAGTCGTTCATCCACCTTCAGTCCGCTTTTTTCGGGTTCCGAGGGCGATGTGCTGATATTCACCTCCAACCGTAAGTTTGGGAAGAAAAATGTGGTTCGCAAAAACAACGGCGTGAGCGGGCAGCCCAACAACCATCTTTTCATGACCCGCAAAAATAACAAAGGAAAATGGGAGGCTATCGAGCCACTCGAAGGCGATGTAACTTCGCTCAACGACGAAGGCATTGCTTCCATTACTTCCGATGGCCGCTCCATGTATTTCACCCGATCACTGCTGGCCGATGATAAAGGCGGCGGCACGCTCATAGTACTATCCAACCGGGCGGGAGGAACGTGGAGTGCACCTCAGAAAGTCACTATTTTCAAAGACAGCACCATTTCGGTGGGTCATCCGGCTATCACACCCGACGGGACAACGATGTATTTTGTATCCGATTCAAAAGAAGGACTGGGCGGCAAAGATATATGGAGAGCAACTTACGAAGGCGGAGAATGGAAATACATTGAAAACCTGGGAAAAGATATCAATACACCCGACGATGAAATGTTTCCGACGGTGCGGGAAGATGGCACGCTGTATTATTCTTCCAAAGGAAAACCCGGCATGGGCGGACTGGATATATTTAAAGCCACACCATTGAAAGAGGGAGGCTGGGAAGTTAAAAACATGGGAGTTCCCGTCAATTCACCGGCCGATGATTTCGGGATGGCTTTTGCCGGAAAAACCGAAAGCGGATATTTTTCCTCTAACCGGAATGAAAGCCGGGGTTACGATGCGCTCTGGAGTTTTGAATTACCTGCATTAGAATATGTACTGCAGGGTAAAATCACCGACCGGGTGGGAGAAACTGTAGCCGATGCCAAAATCCGTATTATAGGAAATAACGGTGAAAATGCACGAATCCAGGCGAAAGGTGACGGAACTTACAGCTTTAAGATGACAAAAGGAGTGGACTATGTGATGCTTGCTTCTGCCCGTGGTTTTTTGAATCAAAAGAATGAAATATCCACCCGAAACGCCAGCGACCGCCAGAGCGAGAGTTTCAAGGTTGATTTTCAGCTGACACCGTTATTTAAACCGGTTCAGATGGATAATATTTTCTACGAATTTGCCAAATGGAATCTCACCCCACAATCGGAAACCGGACTACAGCAACTGGTAAAACTACTGAACGATAATCCGAATATCACCATAGAAATGAGCGCCCATACCGACTACATAGGCAATAACGAATCGAACCGGATACTGTCCGAACGTCGGGCACAATCGGTAGTTGACTATCTGATAAAAGCCGGCATTGCAAAAAATCGCCTGACCGCTGTGGGTTATGGTGAAGAACAGCCATTCACAGTGGATATAAACACTGCAAAGAAATACAATTTCCTGAAAGAAAACACCGTGCTGACCGAAGCGTTTATCCTGACATTAACTCCTGTGCAGCAGGAAATAGCCAATCAGATTAACCGCCGGACTGAATTCAGGGTATTGAAAACAAATTACAACCTGTATTAGCAGCACACGCTAAGAAAAAAATCCGCATGATACACACATGTCCAGGTAGAATATTTTTTAACACATACGGGCATGATTAAAAAACTCACAACAAATGATAGACGCTCAATATTCCTCCGTCAGCTGACGGATTAGGGGGGTCGATTTATAAATTATAAACTGATGAAACAATACTTAGACTTACTTAACCGGGTTCTGGCCGAAGGGGTAAAAAAGGAAGACCGCACCGGAACAGGCACCCTCAGCATTTTCGGACATCAGATGCGCTTCAATCTGGAAGAAGGATTTCCCTGTCTTACCACCAAGAAACTTCATTTGAAATCCATCATTTATGAACTTCTGTGGTTTCTTAACGGTGATACCAATGCAAAATTTCTGCAGGATAACGGAGTAAAAATCTGGAACGAATGGGCGGATGAGAATGGCGATCTCGGACATATATATGGCTATCAGTGGCGTTCGTGGCCCGATTATCAGGGTGGTTCCATCGATCAGATAACGCAGGCTGTGGAAACCATCAGGAACAACCCTGATTCACGCCGCATCATAGTGAGTGCCTGGAATGTAGCCGATCTACCCAATATGAATCTTCCACCCTGTCATGCATTTTTTCAATTTTATGTGGCCGAAGGAAAGTTGAGTTTACAACTTTATCAGCGGAGCGCCGATATTTTTCTCGGAGTACCTTTCAATATCGCTTCTTACGCCCTGCTGCTTCAGATGATGGCTCAGGTGACCGGTCTTAAAGCAGGCGATTTTATTCATACCCTGGGCGACGCTCACATTTATCTCAATCACCTGGAACAGGTCAACCTTCAACTTTCGCGCGAACCAAGATCACTGCCTCAAATGTTAATTAATCCGGCAATAAAAGATATATTTGGATTCCAATACTCTGATTTTGAGCTTGTAAATTACGATCCACATCCACACATTAAAGGTATAGTTGCTGTCTGAAATTTATATTAGCAAACGTATTGAATACTAAGAAATGAATAAACCCGATTGTTTATTCATTTTTTATTGTAACTTTGTCAACTGTTTTTCGCAAAAGAGCAAATTAAACAGTACTTAAATAGTTAAATATCATGTCAAAAGTTTCAATTATTGCTGCCGTTGCTGACAATTTAGCAATTGGTAAAGACAACAAATTACCCTGGCATCTGCCTGCAGACCTGAAACATTTCAAAGAGTTGACTACAGGACATGCCGTTGTGATGGGAAAACGCACTTTCGAAAGTTTGCCGAACGGACCCCTTCCAAACCGGAAAAATATCGTACTAACCTCCATTCCCGAAGGAAATTTTGATAAATACTACGAAGCAACTTCTATCAAAGATGCCATAGAGCTTTGCGAGAACGAAGATCAGGTATTTATTATCGGAGGGTCATCCATCTTTGCGCAGTCAATTAAAACGGTTGATACGATGTATATCACCTGGGTTCACGGGAAATTTGAAGCTGACACCTTTTTCCCTAAATTCAATCTGAGAGAATGGAACGAAGTGAGTCGTGAAGACCACGAAACCGATGAACGCAATCCATATTCCTACACTTTCTGCAAGTACGAAAGAAAAGAAAAAAAGGGAAAATAAACCCACTGCATAAAACACTCTACCAATAATCAGTTTCTGCTGCCCGGCAGAAACTGTTTTGTTTTATAGAACACACAGATTAAGCACAAACAATGTGAATATGACAGCATTTTTCATTTTTACCATACATTTTGTTTGTCAATTAAAATAAATACAGTATTTTTGCCAGATGAATTGAAAACAAATCACAAATAATCAGTTATGAGTTATTACATTAAACCGAAAAATTACAATCCCGCTCTCGATCTGCAGCAGACCGAGCTGGGTATTCAGAAAATAAAAGACTTTTTTCAGGCTAATCTCTCCGCCGAATTAAGGTTGAGGCGGGTTACTGCTCCGCTTTTTGTATTGCGCGGAACCGGTCTCAATGACGACCTGAACGGTGTGGAACGGGCCGTGAATTTTCCCATCAAAGACATGCAGGATGCACGGGCAGAAGTGGTACATTCGCTGGCAAAGTGGAAACGGGTAACCCTTGCCGATTACAACATCGAGAATGGTTATGGAATTTATACCGACATGAACGCCATTCGTGCCGACGAAGAACTGGGCAACCTGCACTCGCTGTACGTGGATCAGTGGGATTGGGAACGGGTAATGGAGGAAGGGGAAAGAAATATCGGCTTTTTGAAATCCATTGTAAAAAAAATATATGCGGCTTTTCTGCGCACCGAATACCTGGTGAGTGAGAGTTTCCCCGAAATCAGACCCTGTCTGCCCGAGGAAATTGTTTTCATTCATTCCGAAGAACTGCTTCAACTCTACCCCACCCTCACCCCCAAAGAAAGAGAATATGAAATTGCTAAAAAACACAAAGCTGTATTCATTATCGGAATTGGCGGTGATCTGAGCGACGGACAAAAGCACGACGGACGCGCACCCGACTACGATGACTGGACCACATCCGGTGAAAACGGTTTACCCGGTCTGAACGGCGATATCATCCTATGGAATCCGGTGCTGGAAGTGCCATTTGAAGTTTCATCCATGGGAATTCGTGTGGATAAAAAAGCATTGATAGAGCAGCTTAGAATATCGGGCAAAGAAGACCGTCTGGAATTGTATTTTCACAAAAGGCTGATGAACGACACACTTCCATTGTCCATCGGCGGTGGCATCGGACAATCGAGACTGTGTATGTTTTTCCTGCGCAAAGCCCACATCGGCGAAATACAGGCAAGCATCTGGCCCGAAGAAGTGATAGCCGAATGCAAAAAAGAAAATATTGTGTTGATCTGATACATGCCCCCCAGCCCTCCCGAAACAAATTTCCCGATAAATCGGGACAGGCAGGGACAGGCTCTAAAGGGGGAGTTGGCGAGTATTTATAGATTAAAGACATAAGTTAATCCCTGAACGGCGCAGATTATGTGTTTTCAGGGATTATTTTTTTTTATACTTCAATAATTGCCCAGTTAGCTGATTTTTTGTACTTTCGCTGATTGTAAAATCATTTCAATTAAATGTAACAATATGACGATTGACTTCGAAAAAATGGGGGGACTTGTACCTGCGATAATACAGGATGAAAATACACTCAAGGTGCTGATGCTTGGTTTTATGAATGAAGAAGCGTTACAAAAAACGGAAGAAACAGGTAAAGTAACCTTTTTCAGCAGAACAAAAAACCGGCTATGGACCAAAGGTGAAGAGAGCGGAAATTTTCTTGAAGTGGTTTCCATTACTCCCGATTGCGACAACGACACACTGCTGATTAAAGTTCATCCTGTGGGTCCCGTTTGTCACACCGGCGCCGATACCTGCTGGAACGAAGAGAATAAAACCGACATCGCATTCCTTCAATACCTGCAGGATTTCATTCAGAAACGCTACGATGAAATGCCCGAAGGGTCGTACACCACTTCCCTGTTCAATAAAGGTGTGAACCGTATGGCTCAGAAGGTAGGCGAAGAAGCGGTGGAAACCGTGATTGAAGCCATCAACGGAACTGACGAAGGATTTATTTATGAAGCCTCCGACCTGATTTACCACCTCATCGTGCTGCTCACTTCCAAAGGTTTTTCACTCAGCGATATAGCCGGTGAACTTCAAAAAAGACACAAATAATTCAGGAAGTGACAAGCTATATTTTATTACAATCAACTAATACAGAACAACTAAAAAAAATATGTCAGAAAGAGCTTTAATCAAATATAAAGGGGTAGAAGTTTGCCAGCAGGAACTGGTGGTTCTGAAGAATATTGACCTGGAAATTAATCCGGGTGAATTTATTTATCTGCTCGGGAAAGTCGGAAGCGGAAAAAGCACCCTGATAAAATCTTTTTATCACGAAATTCCGATTTATGAAGGCGAAGCCCGCGTACTCGACTACGATTTGTGTAAAATGAGGACAAAAGATGTGGCTC
Source organism: uncultured Paludibacter sp. (assembly GCA_937870645.1). Lineage (GTDB taxonomy): Bacteria > Bacteroidota > Bacteroidia > Bacteroidales > Paludibacteraceae > UPXZ01. The sequence continues at coordinate 7,763 of CALMZF010000058.1, forward strand.
ATCTGCGACGAAAAATAGGTATCGTTTTTCAGGATTTTCAACTGCTCATAGACCGGAGTGTGAATGCCAATCTGGAATTTGTGCTTCGTGCCACGGGCTGGAAAGATAAAAATGCCATTGCCGAACAAATACAGCATGTCCTCAGACAGGTTGGTATGGAAACAAAAGGCTACAAAATGCCCCACCAGCTATCGGGAGGTGAACAACAGCGCATCGTAATTGCCAGGGCGTTGCTCAATTCGCCCGAAATCATTCTGGCCGATGAACCCACCGGAAACCTTGACCCGACTACCGGTCAGGATATTATGGCGCTGCTTTATAATATCCGAAAATCGGGAACTACCGTACTGATAGCCACACACAACCTGAGCTGGATAGATATTTTCGAAGGAAGAGTGCTGATGTGTGAGGATGATAACCTGATAGAGATTACCGAAGAAACAAAACAAAAAGCCGAATTATAAGCTGTAATTTGTAATCAAACTTTTCTTGCAGGCCGGATAAATAACACTTTATCCGGCCTGCCTTTTTTTATTATGTATGCATTTTTTATGCATAACCCATTTAAGGGTTGAAAAAGTGATTTTATTAAGAAATTATGCCTTTTTGACCGTTGAAATAGCAGTTGAAGATAGTTTGCACGATAATTTTAATTTTTTAAAAGCACCTGCAACGAGTTGACGGAGTAGTTTTAAATTTGGAATATCGAATAAAAGTAGTTTGCTCGATAATTTTAAAATTGAAAAAACACATGCAACAAGATTTTTCGATCATTTTAGGGAGTGTTCACAGAACTGTGTCTATCATTATTTTTTCGAAGAATGAACTTATATCTGCCTTATAGGAATTTATGGGTGATATGACAAGGGTGGCTAGGTACGACGCCACTTGTTTACCCTTGTCATTTCACCGTGAAATTCCTTCTTTTGCGGATAGAATTCATTTCTGCGCAAGGCTTATTCGGTTTTCAAATTTAATGGTTAATTGCGACAAGATCAAACCCCAGCCGGGTACTTTTCCTTTCGCTGCTTTGTTTATTTCACGTATAACCAAATAAATGAGCTTTTTAAGTGCCATATCGGAAGAAAAACTTCCTTTGGTTTTTGTTATCTTTCGCATTTGTCTGTGTACGTTTTCGATTGGATTTGTGGTGTACATCAGACGGCGAATGTCTTTCCCAAACTCAAAAAACGAACTTAATTTATACCAGTTTGCTTGCCAACTTTTTACGACTACTGGATATTTTTCCTCCCATTTTTCTGCAAATTCGCTCAATTTCACTTCTGCTTGCGCTATACTGGCACAGGTGTATATTGCTTTCATATCATCTACCAACGACCGATAATCTTTTCTTGCGGCATATTTCAAGGTGTTTCGCACCTGATGCACAATACAGCTTTGGACGATTGTTTGTGGAAATATAGAACTTATAGCCTCTGAGAAACCCTTTAAATTATCGGTACATGCGATAAGCATATCTTCAACGCCTCTTAATTGCAAATCCTGCATCACACTCAACCAAAAACTGGCTGATTCACTCTCTGAGACATAGATGCCTAAAAGTTCACGTTGACCTTCCATGTTCACGGCAAACACATTATATAAAGCTTTTGTTGTAACGCGGCTGTTTTCTTTTACCTTGTAATGAATGGCATCAAACCATACTATCGCATAAATCTCATCCAAAGGGCGAGACTGCCACTCCTCTAATTCAGGAATGATCTGATCGGTAATCTCTGACATTTGAGCCGGAGAAAACGACAACCCATAAATCTCTGACAAATACTTTTTGATGTCGTTGTAACTCATCCCTTTTCCGTACATGGACAAAATCTTTTCACATAAATCATCTCCTACAACTACTTGCCGTTTGGATACTATCTCAGGTGTAAAACTACCGGTACGATCACGCGGGGTTACTAAATCAAATTCGCCTGAGCTGCTTTTTACACGCTTGCTCGACAAGCCATTACGCTTGTTATCTGGCTCTTCGTTAAGATGAGCCTGCAACTCTGCCGATAAGGCTTTTTCTAAAAAGTGTTTTAATAAAGGGGTAAAAATGCCATCTTCACCTAAATATTGTTTCTTCTCATAAAGACCTTGAATAGCTTCACGCTCAAAATCTTCGTAACTAAATGCCGGGGTAACTTCTTCTTTTTTCATTGGACTGCAAAATTAATTGTTTTTATTTTACAGACACAGTTGCGTGAATGGTCTCTCATTTTAAAATTAAAAAAGCAATTGAAACTCGTTTGCTCGATAGTTTTAAAATT
>CALMZF010000059.1 GCA_937870645.1 uncultured Paludibacter sp.
GGTAACTCAGTTTAAAGAATGACACGAAAAGGGCTGCGTTCAAAAAACGGTTGCCGACCCCATAGCCCAATTCACTGTACGAAGGGATGGTTGGCGTAAACAGCTGGCTGTAATAAAGTCTTTCCTTAACAACACCACCCGATAACGCCTGAATTCGGGTGAGCAAAAATCGCGGGGTTTCATACATCAGGTGAGCCTGTATATAGGATGAGGAAGCATTATACAAATTTCGGGGCAGCACATTGAACACCCCTCCTATTCCCTCTCCCCATGTTTCGGGGAAGTAGCTCCGGCGAAAAAACACAAAATCGGTGAAATATTCCGTTTTCTGACGGGAGAAAAATCCCGTTCCCACATGATACTGAAGCGATTTCATCAAATCGAAGCGGATATTCTGATTAATGTCAAATTCCACCCGGCTATACTGCGAAGTACTTCCAAATACGTTTTTCAGGCTGTGGGCATACTGAATTTTGAACGTCGGATATTCGGAGCGAACGTACACTTTCTGATTTTTGTCCATGGTGTAATACTGCTCGGGTGTCCAGCTAAGACTGATAACCGGAACAAAATAATACCGGGTGTCAAAAATTCCATCCATCTGCTCGTGGTTGGGGGCTGATACGCTCATTTGTGACTTGTTTGGTTCCCGTATGTGGTAATCGAAGCCGGCGCCGAGCTGCAATCCGTTTGTGATTTCTACGCTATTGAAAACCCGGACGTAAAAATCCTTGAAATAATTCACTCCCAGGTCTTCGATATTCAATCCCTGGCTGGTGAGGCTATCTTTTACCATATTGAGGAATAGCGAGCTATAGGATTGGTTACCTTTGCCGATTGAGAAAGAGAGATTTCCAAACTTAGCCGGATCATAATTCCACACCGCTGATAAATCGCCGTAAAACTCTTTTTTATTGAACACATAGCCGGCAAATGCATCTATATTTATGCGCTGATGGCGTGCCAGTTCAATCCCCAGAAACAATTTTTGCCGATAGGTAAGTCCGTCTTCGGAAGAATAACTGATCATGGAGGGATTGAAAACACCACTGTACCGGATACTTGTGGACTTGTACCTGTACTTGCTGTCCAACACCATATTTTTGGCAAACTTGAGTGCTGTGGCTGATTTTATGCCTGTAGTATCTTCCTTTTGTTGTTCGGTTTGAGTTTTTTTTCGTTTTTCGGCGTATTTACTCAACAGTAATTGTTCATTCTCCGACAGCGGTAAAGGTCGAATTTTATTCCAAAACGTGCTGTCAACATTCGCAGGCACCGAATCCATACGCACCTTATACCGATTACCCAAATTGAGATTTTTTCTGGTTTCGGTCTGTTCTTTCAATTTTACATTTTTATAGGTGAGAATGGCATTGTACCGGTTGACAACCTTATTGCCAAAATAAGTATAGGCTTGCCGTATGGCAAATTTAACGGGCAGATAACTGTTTATGAGATCCTGACCCATTGTAATTTCGAATGAAAAATTGAAAAAGAGATCACTTCCCTTGCCGGTAAAATGTTTTACACGCCAGGTGCTGTCTTCGAGCACAAAAGTGCCACTGATAAGTTTTGAGTTTTTGTAACGGGGGGTGTATTCAATGGTGTATTCCGGTTTGTGATCGGCGGTTTCTACGCTTATCAGTTTGTACTGGTAATATCCGGCTGAAGTTTTTCTCAAGGGCAGCAGGTAGCTTTCATCCGGAGCTGATTCCTTGTAAATATTTAAACTCATAAACCGGAACGGCAGCATTGCTATGTCGCTACGGCGCGTCATAGTGCCATTGATATAATTGACATCCTGAAAATAAATATTGGAAGAGGCCATTCTCAGCTTACTGATTGATTCTATCAATCCTTCGTCATTCTTTCGGTCGTGAAGTACAAATCCGGGAATAAGATAAGTATATTTGTAAAGAAAATTTTTTTTGTTGGTTTTAACATAAGCGCGCATATACACTTCGCTTTCATAATCGCTGACCAGACCGCTGTATGATTCTGCGGCATTCATAGCCTGGTGCAGCACGCTGTCGAGTGGCAGTGGATTGTTTGCAAAAATAAATTTACAGGATAAGAATAATATAAGAACTGTAAGGTATCCGGACCGCATAAATTGGTTGATAATAAGTTACAAACATAATGAAATTTTCTAATTTTGTAATAAACTGCTGATAAAACAGTGTAATTAAATTGTCAAATGCAATTTCAGACATTAATTCATCGCAAGTGTATGCGTTTTTTTTTGAATAATCAGTTCAAATCGGATTTTTTACTTTTCTTATTTCCAGTCAATTGGCAACAGATATTTTTTTGATTCATTTAAAGTTGTTATCTTTGCCTGCATCATGCTTAGTAATATATTCAATAAAGAAGTAGAACAATTATTCACCACTCCCATTGTTCAGCAGACGGCTTTCTGGTCGATAGTTAAGAAAAAACTCGGTGTCTCGACCCTTGCCATCAATTTCAAATCAAACAAATCGTTTTTGTATAATAATTCTGAATCCAAGGACGATAATATCGTCTCAGATTTGCTGGTTATTGTCAGAGCTATTAATCAAAATCACTCCATTGCTTATGTGCCTTATGGCCCCGAACTTGAACCGGATGACGAATTTCAGGGATTATTTCTTGAAGAGCTTTCGGAATGTATCCGGTCTTTTCTTCCTAAAAACTGCATCATGATAAGATATGACTTATGCTGGGAGTCATACTGGGCTAAAGAAAAGGATTATTTTGATGATTTCGGGCACTGGAAAGGTGAACCGGAGGTGAAGACACAGGAAATGAGGTTTAATTTCAACACCATCAACTGGAATTTCAAAAAATCATTGTCCAATATTTTACCTTCAAATACAATTTACGTTGATTTGTTGAAAAAAAACGAAGAAATATTGGCTGATATGAAACCCAAAACCCGGTATAACATCGGATTAGCTTATAAAAAAGGCGTTGTAGTCAAATCATCTGACATTGAGAATATTGATATCTGGTATAAATTGTATAAGGAAACTGCTAAAAGAAATAATATTTTAGTAAATGATATTAAGTACTTTACAGCTGTACTTTCTGCCAGAACAAATGATGTACGGTCACCTGCTGAAGTAAAATTGCTGATTGCAGAATATAATAATCAGCCATTGGCAGCCATGTTTCTGGTTATAACAGGCAATCGTGGAACATACCTTTATGGTGCTTCTTCATCCGAAAACAGAAATCTGATGGCAACCTATGCGCTGCAATGGGAAGCAATAAAAATTTCAAAAGCAAGCGGCTGCAGTGAGTATGATATGTTTGGAGTTTCACCCAATCCCGATCCTAATCACCCATTGTATGGTCTTTACCGTTTCAAAACGGGTTTTGGAGGTGAAATTTATCATAGTCTTGGTTGTTGGGATTATCCGCTGGATGTAGAAAAACACCGGTATTTCACTGCTTTGGAACTGACAGAACAAGGCTATCATCTGAATTAATTTCGGTAATTAGAAATAAACTGTTTATTAACATTCTATTGAGTATTCAATGGCCATTCCAACTTCACGAACCAGCGAAAGAGGCAACATCAGCATTGATATCGAAAAATGCAATGGATGTGGACTTTGTGTTTCGGTATGCAAAGATTTTGATATCACCCTTCAAAATGGAAAAGCAGTTCTAAGCAATACGGATGTATTTGGATGCATTGCCTGTGGTCACTGTATGGCTATTTGTCCGGAAGGAGCCATCACCATCAGCGGCAGAACAGCATCGCCCGCTGACTTGTTTGATCTTCCCGATAAAGAGCGTATGGCAGGCTATGATCAAGTGCTGGCCCTGCTGCAACACCGGAGAAGCATCCGGGAATTCAAGGATCAACCGATTGATGACGTGATAACCGAGAAGATACTTAAAGCAGCCCGCACAGCTCCCATAGGATTGCCACCATCCGATGTTAATGTATTGGTTATTAACAGTAAAGACAAAAACACCGAATTTGTCAACGACTTCTCGCACTTACTTGAAAGCATGAAATGGATGGCCTCAAAACCGGCACTGGCTCTGATGCGACTATTTATGAGCAAATCAAATGCTGAAATGTTCGCCTCTTTCATAGCTCCGATGATTGATCTTTTCGTTACAAGCACCGCCGAAGGCAAAAACTGGCTCACCTACGATGCACCGTTGGTGATGTACTTTTACGGGACGCCATACAGCGACCCTGCCGATCCGCTCGTAGCAGCCACTTATGCCATGATAGCCGCTGAGTCACTCGGACTGGGCACATGCATGATTGGAAGCATTCATCCATTTATTCAATACGGTAAAAAAGCCCGGCAATTCAGAGAAAAATATCAGATAAAATATAAAAGCCGTGAAGGCTTGGTGGTAATATTCGGCCATTCATCAGTGCATTACAGGCAGGGTATCACCCGAACATTTGCATCGGAAATTATGCTGTAAATCTGATTGGAACAAAATATTTTGGGTCGTGATTAAACAAAATACCATCATTCAGGTTTTAATACAGATAAAATTTATAAATTTGTACTCCATATTTATTAACCAAATTAACCAAAAATATTCATGAATATTACCGACCGTTTTTTGAAGTACGTGAGTTTTACCACTACTTCGGATGAAAATACAAATATGACACCGAGTACACCCGGACAGATGATTTTTGCCAAATACCTGGCTGACGAACTTAAATCTATCGGGATGAAAGACATAACCCTTGACAAAAACGGCTATATAATGGCGACATTGCCTGCCAATACCGACAAGGAAGTACCTGTCATCGGCTTTATATCACACATGGACACCAGCCCCGACTCCAGCGGCAAAAATGTAAAACCACGCATTGTAGAAAATTACGACGGCGGCGATATCCTGCTCAACGAAGAAAAACTCATCGTTTTTGAAACTGAAAAATATCCCGAAATACTGCAATATAAAGGTCAGGATATAATAGTAACCGATGGAACCACACTGCTCGGAGCTGACGACAAAGCCGGACTGGCCGAAATTGTTACTGCTATGGAGTACCTGATCCAACATCCGGAAATTAAACACGGAAAAATTCGTGTTGGATTCACTCCCGATGAAGAAATTGGACAAGGAGCCGATCATTTCGATGTCAAAAAATTTGATGCTGAGTGGGCTTATACGATGGATGGAGGTGAAATAGGCGAACTGGAATTTGAAAATTTCAATGCCGCATCGGCAAAGGTTACCATCACCGGTCTAAATGTACATCCCGGCTACGCCCGACACAAAATGAAAAACTCCATGCGTATTGCCACCCAGTTTGTGAGCATGCTTCCACGCCACGAAACGCCCGAGCATACCGAAGGTTACGAAGGATTTTATCACCTCACAAATATAGAAGGAACGGTGGAAAAAACCCTGCTCACCTATATCATCCGCGATCATGACCGCGATCGGTTTGAGCGTCGGAAAAAAGAAATACAACATCTGGCGAATAAAATAAATGCCGAATATGGTGAAAATACCGCTGTGGTGGAATTGCGCGATCAGTATTACAATATGCGCGAAAAAGTGGAGCCGGTGATGCACGTGGTGGATCTTGCATTCGAAGCCATGAATGCCACAGGCGTAAAACCCAATGTGAAACCCATACGCGGCGGCACCGATGGTGCCCGGCTTTCATTCGAAGGACTACCCTGCCCGAATATCTTTGCCGGCGGTCACAACTTCCACGGACGATTTGAATATCTGCCCATCCCTTCCATGGAAAAAGCCATGATGGTAATAGTGAAAATAGCCGAACTGCTCGAACAGAAATCCTGATAAACGCAAAAAAAATAAGAACAATACTTTGCTTTTAATATAAACTAATCACAATCAATAATAATCTTAATTTACTCCCTTTACAATAAAACAAAGGGAACACAAAACTATGAAAAGTACACCATTTACAGACATTCACATTGCATTGGGTGCCAAGATGCACGAATTTGCAGGCTATAATATGCCTATCGAATACAGTGGTATCAATGACGAACATCTGACCGTTCGCACCGGAGTAGGCGTTTTCGACGTATCGCACATGGGTGAAATATGGGTAAAAGGTCCGAAAGCACTTGATCTGATACAAAAATTATGCTCCAACGATGCCTCAAAACTGAATGTTGGACAGGCACAATATTCCTGTTTCCCCAATGGCAAAGGCGGCATCGTGGATGATATTCTGGTTTATTACTTCGAACCCGAAAAATATATGCTGGTGGTAAATGCCTCTAACGTGGAAAAAGACTGGAACTGGCTCAACGACAACAATACGGTTGGCGCCGTACTCGAAAATGCATCCGACCACACCGCTCAGCTTGCTGTACAGGGACCCAAAGCTGCAGAACTGCTGCAAAAACTTACCCCGGTCAATCTGTCGGAAGTGCCTTACTATCATTTTACGGTAGGAGAATTTGCAGGCGTGGCCAATGTCATTCTTTCCAACACAGGATATACCGGTGCAGGTGGATTTGAACTCTATTTTTATCCGGAACACGGAGTACAAATCTGGAATGCTTTATTCGAAGCCGGAAAAGAATATGACATTAAACCTATCGGGTTGGGAGCACGCGACACCCTGCGACTGGAAAAAGGTTTCTGCCTGTACGGAAATGACATCGACGATACCACTTCACCCATTGAAGCCGGACTGGGATGGATCACAAAATTTGCAGAGGGAAAAGATTTTACAGACCGTGCGCTGCTCGAAAAGCAAAAAGCCGAAGGCACCGCCCGCAAGCTCGTACGCTTTGAATTAACTGAAAGAGGAATTCCGCGTCACGGATATGATATTGTGAATGGCGAAGGTGCTATAATCGGACATGTAACCTCCGGTACCATGCTCCCCGATAGCAAAAAAGGGATTGGAATGGGTTATGTGAATGCACCGTACTTCAAAAACGGAGAACCCATTTTCATTCAAATCAGAAATAAAAACCTGGAAGCGGTGATTGTAAAATAAATCAGTAATCATAGATATTCATAATAAAAAAAGGCTCC
>CALMZF010000060.1 GCA_937870645.1 uncultured Paludibacter sp.
CTGGAAGCTATGAAAATGAATGATATTCGGTTAATCGGTTACGATTTACTGCAAGAGAACATTAATTACCTTAAAAGCGGATATATTTCCTGTTTACTGGCTCAGCGACCTGAAAAACAGGCCTATTTTACTGTGCGTGATATGTGTTCGAAGCTGGTGTTGAAACAACAGGTAAATAAAATAAATTACATGCCTATTGATATTATCATGAAAGAAAACATCGACGATTATGTAAATTTTAACGAATAAAATAAACAAATAAATCAATCCTAAACAAATTATTATCATGGAATTAAGCAAATACAGCATTGGTGTAGGCGATCGTTTCGCTCATCAGGGAGTAGCCCAGCTACGGGCTATTATGAAAGCCAATCAGTCGGGGTTGGAAATCAGCCCGGTATGGAATAAATCTAACCGTGAGCACATCTACGTGCATACCCATCCGGCAGATGTTCGCCGGGAAGCCGATGCCGCTGTTGCTGCACTTGGTTACAGGGGAAAATATTTTGTGGATGCTGATCATATTAATCTGAGCACGGTAGCCCCGTTTGTTGAAACTGCCGATTTCTTCACGCTTGATGTAGCGGCATTTATCGGCAAACCAAGCCCGGAAGCTGATGTTGAGGCATTTGTAAACTCATGCGAAAAATACCTGGGTGATTTATCCATTCCTGGTATTGAAAAACCGCTGCATGTGACCAGGGAATTGCTCGAAAGTATTGCATCCAGGTTTCTGGCAGCTACGGAGCAAGCTTCGGAGATTTACAAATATCTTGTTGAAAATAAAGGTGTTGGCAATTTTGTAACAGAAGTATCTATGGACGAAGTGGAAAGTCCGCAAACTCCGGTGGATATGCTATTTATCCTCAAAATGCTTGCCGATAAAGGCGTTCCGGCTCAGACCATTGCCCCGAAATTTACCGGACGGTTTAACAAAGGTGTTGATTATCGGGGTGATTTAGACCAGTTTGCCCGTGAATTTGAAGAAGATGTACTTGTCATCGATTTTGCAGTCAAAGAATTCGGACTTCCCAAAGAACTGAAACTGAGCGTCCATTCGGGCAGCGATAAATTCTCCATCTACCCTATCATGGCCGATATTATCAGGAAATACGACAAAGGATTGCATTTGAAAACCGCCGGCACTACCTGGCTCGAAGAAGTAATCGGACTGGCAGTGGCCGGTGGCGAAGCGCTGGAACTCGCCAAACAAATTTATGCCAATTCATTCAACCGTAAAGAGGAACTTTGCGCTCCGTATGCCGATGTGATTGACATTGACGGTGCTCAGTTGCCATCAGTAGAAGAGGTAAATACCTGGACGAGTGAAAAATATGCAAACACACTGCGCCATATTCCGGGTAATGCCGACTATAACTCCAATTTCCGACAGTTAATTCATGTAGCTTACAAAGTGGCTGCCGAATTGGGTGAAACCTATACCTCCATGCTCGAAAAATATGCCGAAATAATTGGTAATTGTGTGGAAGAAAATATCTACGATCGTCATTTGAAACGATTATTTAATTTGTAAAAATAAATCCCAAATAACATAGAAATTCAAACTATGAAATCCGGAATTTGTTTTACAATCAACGGGTAAAATATTAAAAAAATCAGAATATGGAAAATCTTTTTAGTGTAGAAGGAAAAGTTGTGGTTATCACCGGCGGCGGTGGCATTTTAGGCCGCGGAATGGCTGAACATATGTGCAGTCAGGGTGCCAGTGTTGTTATTCTTGACCGCAGTGAAGAAGCCGGCAATAAATTGGCCAATGAACTCATTGCTAAAGGATATGAGGCAAGTTATTTCTACTGCGATGTACTTAACAATGAAGTATTGGAACAAAATTCAAAAGACATCGTAGCCAAATACGGTCGTATTGATGTGCTTGTAAATGCCGCCGGAGGCAATATGCCTGGCGCTACTATCGGGCCTGACAGTACCATTTTTGATCTTCAAATGGATGCTTTCCGCAAAGTGGTGGATCTGAACCTGTTCGGAACCGTGATGCCAACCATGGTATTTGCCAAAGTGATGGTTCAGCAGAAAAAAGGAAGTATCATCAACATTTCTTCCGAGTCTGCGCTTCGTCCGCTTACCCGCGTGGTTGGTTACGGAGCTTCCAAAGCTGCTGTTACCAATTTCACTCAATACCTGGCTTCCGAGCTGGCTATCAAGTTTGGTGAAGGGTTACGTGTCAATGCTATGGCTCCGGGCTTTTTCCTCACCGAGCAAAACCGCACCCTGATGACCAATCCGGATGGTTCCCTTACAGCCCGTGGTCAGTCTATTATCGCTCATACTCCGTTTGGCCGGTTTGGTCAACCCGAAGAACTTTTCGGCACACTCCAATGGCTTGCCAGCGATGCATCTAAGTTTGTTACCGGAACAGTTACCGTTATTGACGGTGGCTTTGATGTGTTTAGTATCTAATTGGCCCCCTACCCCCCTGAAGGGGGAAAAATTGAGATTAATATAATAATTACCATTTAATTCGCTCCCGGAATTCCCCCCTTTAGGGGGTTAGGGGGCTGACAAATATTATGATTACATTAAAAAAAGACTTTAAATACTCGCTTCTTGTTGCAACCAGCATGGGTGTACGCATTACACCGCAAAACGGGCAGCCTGTACATAGCAGCAAATTGTTTGAAATGCAGGCTACGAGTGCTGAAACAAATGTTGCCAGTATATCTTCGTTTTTAGGACTTCCGGTTAAAGTATTGACCACTTTTGTAAAAGACAGTCCGATTGCGCAATTCATAAAAAGCGATTTGCGTAGCCGCAACATGGATTTCGAAGGTCCGGAAGTGGCACAGGGTGATCCCTGGGGTTATCGTCATCAGTTTAATATTGCTGACAGCGGTTTTGGTGCCCGCGGACCACGCGTACAGAATGATCGTGCCGGTGAAGTTGGCCGCACGCTGAATGTAAAAGATTTTGATCTGGAACGGATTTTCGAAAAAGAAGGGGTTCAGATCTTACATTTGTCCGGTCTGATTGGTGCATTATCGCACGAGACAAGTAATTTTTGCCTTCAATTAGCCCGTTACGCAAAGAAAACGGGAACACGTATTTCGTTTGACCTGAATTACCGGGCTTCCTTCTGGAAAGGTCGTGAAAAAGAACTGCATGATATCTTTACTGAAATAGCATCGCTTTCCGATATTTTAATTGGCAATGAGGAAGATTTTCAACTTTGCCTGGGTATTGAAGGTCCGGAAGCCGGTGGTAAAGGCATTGAAGCTCAGATAGATGGATTCAAGGGTATGATCGGACGCGTAAAACAAACTTTCCCGAATGCATCGGTTTATGCTACCACGTTGCGACAGGTAATCAGCACCAACGAACATCTGTGGGGTGCTATTATGCTCGATGGTGGCGAATGGACTGTTATTGAACCACGCAAAATCAATGTTCTCGACCGGATTGGCGGTGGTGATGGATTTGTGGGCGGTATGCTTTATGCCATTCTCAAAGGTTGGCCGTCTGAAAAATGGGCACAGTTCGGATGGGCATCCGGTGCACTGGCTACTACATTCCTCACCGACTATGCACAACCGGCCGACGAAGAACAAATCTGGAGCATCTGGGGCGGTAACGCGAGGGTAAAAAGATAAACAAATTTACTATTTGTTCATTTACAATTTACTATTGAAATGGATGCAGTTCAATTGAATAAAAGATTTCAAATTTTTGCATTACGAATAATCAAACTTACTGAAAGTTTACCGAATAATGTAACAGGTAAAACATTAGGTAATCAGATTATTCGTTCGGGAACTTCACCCGGTGCAAATTACAGAGCAGCTTGCTTGGGAAAATCCGGAAAAGACTTTCTCAACAAATTGAAAATGGTAGAGGAAGAATTAGATGAAACGCTTTATTGGTTGGAATTAATCATTCAATCCGGTTTGATTAAAGAAAATTTATTGCAGGATTTAAAAACAGAAAATACAGAATTGTTAAAAATCATTGTAAGTTCAATAACAACCATGAAGAAAAAAACAATATCTGATAGAAAAACACCTCAGAAATAAATTAGTAAATGTCTTAAATGGTAAATAGTCAATGATAAAATAGTCAATACAATCATGTTATATTATTCAATTGGTTCAACAAATATAGAACTCAGTGCCGATGATCTGAAAAAAGGTCTTTTTGAAGCATTAGAGAAAATGGGTGAAAAGCGCAAAGTGTTGGCTATTCCACCGGACTACACGCGGTTGCCAAGTCGTGCAGGTGAACTGACCGAATTTGCGTGGCAGTATTACGGCGACAAGCTCACGGATGTTTTACCGGCATTGGGAACGCATTCACCGATGACACCCCATCAGATAGAACACATGTTTGGTTCTTTACCAGCTTCACTCATTCGTGAACACGACTGGCGCAACGATGTGGTGACTGTTGGCACTGTTCCTGCTGAATTCGTGGAAAAAGTTTCGGAAGGTGCGGTTAAATTTCCCTGGCCTGCTCAGGTAAACAAGCTTCTTGTAAATGGTAATTTCGATTTGATTTTGTCCATCGGTCAGGTTGTGCCTCACGAAGTGGTGGGAATGGCCAACTATAATAAAAACATATTCGTAGGTACCGGAGGTGTGGAAGGAATTAACAAAAGCCATTTTGTGGGTGCCGCTTACGGCATGGAACGCATGATGGGTCATGCAGATACACCGGTACGTCGGATTTTCAATTATGCATCAGAAAATTTCACCAATAATTTACCGATTGTATACGTGCAAACTGTCGTAGGGCTCGATAAAACCGACGGGATTGTAAAAACACGCGGTTTATTTATCGGTGATGACTTTGAAGTATTCGACAAAGCAGCTAAACTGGCACTGGAAGTGAACTTTGAGATGCTCGAAAAACCCTTGAAGAAAGTGGTGGTTTATCTCGACCCAACGGAATTTAAAAGTACCTGGCTGGGCAATAAATCCATTTATCGCACACGCATGGCTATTGATGATGATGGTGAACTGATTGTCATTGCACCGGCCTTGAAGGAATTCGGCGAAGACAAGGAAATTGACCGATTGATCCGCAAATACGGATATTTCGGAACTCCGCACACGCTGAAAGCCTGTGACGAAAACGAAGAATTGCGCAATAATCTGAGCGCAGCAGCTCACCTTATCCACGGTTCATCCGAAGGACGGTTCAGCATTACCTATTGCCCCGGAAAAGGAAAAGATAATCTGACGCAGGCTGAAATCGAAAGTGTAGGTTTCAACTATGCCGATATTGATGAAATCACTTCGAAATACGACCCCGCAAAATTGCGTGATGGATTTGTTATCCTGCCCGATGGAGAAGAAATATTTTACATTTCCAATCCGGCATTGGGATTATGGGCTTATAAAGATAGGTTTAAATACTGATAAACCCCTAACCCCTAAAGGGGAACAAAGAATAATACCGAATAGTCTTTTTTCTTACTCAGACTTAGGGGCTTGGGTCAGTTTACAAAGTAAATAAAACAATACTAATATCTCTTACTCCCCTTTAGGGGTTGGGGGTCATCATTATGAAAATAATTATCGACGATAAAATACCTTATATCCGCGGTGCATTCGAGAATGTCGCTGAGGTGGTATATTTGCCGGGTTCCAAAACCACTCCCGAAGTGGTGAAAGATGCTGACGCCATTGTAACCCGCACA
>CALMZF010000061.1 GCA_937870645.1 uncultured Paludibacter sp.
AAAAAAAGGGCTACAAAGGTAGTTGTATTTTTGCTAAATAACTCAAACTCTGTATTAAATCTTACATAAAAATTGAAATATTTAGATGTAAATTATCACAAACATTGTTAAACGTATCCGGAATGCTCACATTATGGTTAATGGTAATAAATCAGGCATCATTTTATTAAGTATGAGACATATATTTATATCATCAATTTTATATGAAATACGAGTATTACGCTCATTGGCAACAAATCTCACATCATAAAAAATTCAACTTCAGATTCTGCTGATAATCAATTTGTTTTTGCAATTCAAAGAAAAACACTAACTTTGCACTCCAAAAAATTTATCAGAATAATATTTTAAAAAAACACTTTTTTATGGCTACAACAGCAGATATTAAAAATGGAATGTGCATCGATATTGAAGGTCAATATTATTATATTACTGAATTTCTACACGTAAAACCAGGAAAGGGTCCGGCTTTTGTCCGCACCAAAATGAAAAACGTAGTGACCGGACGTACATTGGAGCGTACCTTCAATTCGGGTATACGCCTCGAAGAAGTTCGCATCGAGCATCGTCCGTACCAGTTTCTGTACAAGGATGATATGGGCTATAATTTTATGAACAATGAAACTTTCGAACAAGTTTCAATAGCCAAAGAGCAAATTAACGGTGTTGATTTCCTGAAAGAAGGTATGGAAATTGAAGTGGTTACACATGCCGACTCCGATACTATTCTTTACGCCGATCTTCCCGTACAGGTGGCTTTGCTGGTTACTTATACGGAGCCTGGACTCAAAGGCGATACAGCTACCAACGCTACAAAACCGGCTACCGTTGAAACAGGTGCTACGGTTCGCGTTCCCTTATTCATCAACGAAGGAGAAACTATCCGGGTAGACACACGCGATGGCTCATACGTAGAGCGGGTAAAAGCATAGATTTACATATTTACCATCATAAAAAATCCGGCGATGAAAATCTACCGGATTTTTTTGTGTCTGTTATTTCTCCTTCCACATTCCCAGCGAATGCTGCCGGGCATATCGCTCACTGGCAAGCAAGTGTTTGTGGTATTTTACGTTCGGAGGAAAAGTAACCACTTTTGCATAACCGTTCCTGATGAGATAATCATTCAGAAAAGTGCCATCCTCGAGGTATACATAAGCCAATGTACGGCCATACTGATCTTTTTTCTGCACGTCGTATTCAAATGCAACTTTTTTACCCCGCAGCAAATTGGTCAGAAAGTCCTTTGATTCCTTCCCGAACCGTTGAATATCTTTGTGGCTTGATTTGCGCGATTCGGGTGCATCTATGCCCGTCAACCTGATTTTCTCTATTTGTCCAAACCCATCCTTCATCCAGAATGTATCGCCGTCAATGACTTTATAGACCTTACGGTACTCCCGGGAGGAGTTAGCCACCGAAGTCGATATGGCGGAAGGAGACGGTTTTTCCCTGCAATTGACCACCACAAACATCATCAATAATAGAAGGAAATTCGTAAACTTTCGGAAATTCATATACATTTTCAGGATTAAGATTATTAAGCAGCAAAAATACCATTTTGAATTTGGATTTCCGTCACAAAGGGTATCAAACAAATTATTTTTTATACTTTTGTCAATTATCAATTATTTTCGCTGATGAAAAAATTTTTAAAAAGTTTTGTATTTGCTGCCAAAGGAATAAAATCAGTTATTTCTTCAGAAACAAACATGAAAGTACACACAGGTATTTCTGTTTTTGTAATAATTATGGGTTTGGTATTTCACATATCCACCGTAGAGTGGCTGGCCTGTATTTTATGCATCGGTCTGGTTTTTACAGTTGAGATATTCAACACGTCTATTGAAACGCTGGTTGATTTAGTATCCCCTCAAAAGCACCATCTTGCCGGGAAAACCAAAGATATAGCGGCAGGAGCTGTATTGGTTGCAGCTATCATGTCGGTTGCTGTAGGTATCATCATATTTCTTCCAAAAGTAATTCATCTCATTTTTTAATTCCTGATTGGAAAATGAACGAATGGCTGAAATCTTTTTTCGAACTTTTTTATCCAAATCTGTGCCTGATATGCGGTGAGAGTTTGGTGACGGGTGAAATACAACTTTGCCTGAAATGTCAAAGTCAAATTCCCAAAACAAATTATCATCTCCTGCCTGAAAATCCGGTAGAAAAACGTTTTTGGGGGAAAGTACCGGTGGCTAATGCCAGCTCCTATTTCTTCTTTCAGAAAGGTTCCGACTTTCAGAAACTTATACATGAACTGAAATATCGCGGTAACCGGGAAATTGGAACGATTATCGGTAAATATGCTGCCATTGACTTGCTGGAAAATCCGGAATATCACGATGTCGATTGGATTGTACCTGTACCTCTGCATCCCAAAAAACTGGCAAAACGGGGCTATAATCAAAGTGAAATGATTTGTACCGGTATTTCGGTCATTCTCGAAAAACCGGTGAATACATCTAATCTTGTACGCGTTCAGGAAAATACCACTCAAACCAAAAAATCGATTTATGAACGCTACGAAAACACACAGGGTATCTTCCACCTGACAAATCCGGAAGAATTTCGGGATAAACACATTCTACTTGTAGATGATGTGCTCACCACCGGCTCCACTCTTGAAGCCTGCATTCAAACTTTGCTTCTTGCCGAAAATTGTAAAGTGAGTGTGTTTACACTGGCTGTTGCAATTTAGCAATTCAAAAAGAGCAACCACATTGCTGTAATTGTTCTTCATTAAAACGGCGGCTATCGGATTTTATCCCTGATTGTTCGGGGCTCCCACCAGTAACGCATTACCCTGTCTGCCGGCAGGCAGACAGCGTCGTGATTGGGCTTATTCCGATCTATCGGAACCGGAATGGAAAAAACCGGTTCGGA
>CALMZF010000062.1 GCA_937870645.1 uncultured Paludibacter sp.
CTTTTTTGGCTGCGCGGTTCTCCACTTTTTGCTTGGCGGTGTTTACCGCTTTTTGACCAACTTTTTCGAGCCATCCCTGAGCACTCATATTCATGCTGAACAACAGACTCATACATACTAAGAATACAATTTTTTTCATGGTATTTATTTTTAAAAATTATACAATTTCTGATGAAAATCCTGCACGTGTGGAAAGGGAATGTTTAAGTTGATAGCTACAACTTTTAAGATTAATTTTATTTATATAACTACATAGAATAACATACAAAAAGCAGGTATTGTTTTGAGGATCAGTTAAATTTTTGTTCGGTAATGGGTATTTTTTTTCTTCTTTAATTAGGGTCTGCTGAAAAACTCAACTACAAAATGTTTCGGTACTCTGTACCTTATAATTCGAGAATAATTTATTTTCTACAAATGTTACGCTACTCTGTGGCTTAAATTTAGGTGCAGAGCACCGTGATATTTGTAGTAAATTTATTGAAGATAAAATATTAAGGTGCAGAGCACCGAAACATGATGCAAATAATATTGTGTTATTTATTCAAAATGCATGCATTAAGAATAATTTATACCAATATAATTATTTGATTTATAACTTGATAAGCATTTTTCAGCAGACCCTAATTTATCGATTTAGATTACAAATAATCGAATATTGATTTCAAATAATACAGCGAGCTTTCAGGTAATAAATATTCGTTTAATCCGGTTTCGAATCTGATTTTGGTCTTGTGTCGTAATTACTGGCATGGAGTGCTCTGTGAAAATAAAAAAAACGCTGAAATCGAAATTCCAGCGTTTTTTTTAAATAAGGGATGTTTTATCAGACCATACGATATCTGTCGAGACTTTCCACGTTGAATGTTTTGATAAATGCTGCGTGTTTTCGTACTTCCACTTCGGAGTAGTTGAGATACACTTCAGCCGATTTACGGAACATTTCATTGCGGCTGGCATCGATTATAAGGATATACCCCATGATGATGTGACCTGCCATTTCCACCAGGCGGCGTGCCTGGAAGTCCAGGTATTCCTGATTTTTGATCTCATCCACGCGTGCTACTGAGTTCTCGAGCAAATTGGTCATTACCATCAATCTTTTTCGGAACGAATAGAATTCGGGATTTATGGCCTGTTTTTCATATTCCCTGATTTGTTTCAGATAAGTACCGGTAGTCACATGGCGGATAGCCGCAACGACCTGAAGCTGGGTTGTGCCCTCGTAAATGGTGAGGATACGTGCATCGCGATAGATTCGTTCGCAGGCATAATCTTTCATAAAGCCCGAACCACCATGAACCTGAACGCTGTCGTATGCATTCTGGTTGGCATATTCACTGGCAAACATCTTCACCAGCGGAGTAAATGCATCGGCCAGTTTCTGATATTCCTTGTATTCGGCTTTTTCTTCGGGAGTAAGTTTGCGTTCGTTTTCCACACCTTCATAGGCTTTGTACATATCCACAAAACGGGTTGTTTCGTAAAGCAACGATCTGGAAGCATCCAGTTTAGCCTTCATGAGCGACAGCATTTCGTACACAGCGGGAAACTCAACGATTGCTTTTCCAAACTGCTTACGGTCGTTGGCATAAGCCACCGCCTCCTGATAGGCTGCTTCGGAAACACCTACCGACTGTGCTCCCACTCCCAGCCTGGCACCATTCATAAGTGACATTACATACTTGATGAGCCCCAGGCGGCGGGTTCCCACTAATTTTGCCGGTGTGTTGGTAAATACAAGTTCACAGGTGGGTGAGCCTTTGATACCCAGCTTGTTTTCTATCCGGCGAACTTTTACAGTACTGTCGTGCTTGTTGTCGGCTACAAAATAAGAAAGTCCGCGGGCATCATTGGTTCCATCTTCGGAGCGTGCCAATACCAGTTTTATCTGGGCATCGCCATTGGTAATAAATCTTTTTACACCATTCAGATACCATTGTCCGTCTATTTCGGTAGCTTTGAGCTGTACGGCCTGAAGGTCGGATCCGGCATCGGGTTCTGTAAGGTCCATGGAGCAGGTATCGCCCATGTTCACCCTTGGCAAAAATTCGGCCTTAATATCTTCGTCGGCAAATTCTACAATCGTTTCGGCACAGTCCTGAAGTCCCCAGATATTGGCAAATCCGGCATCGGCACGTGAAACAATTTCGCCGCTCATCACATAGGGCAGCATGGAAAAATTCAACCCACCGAACTGGCGTGGCAATGCCATACCATACACTCCGGCTTGTGTCAGAGCATCCTGGTTTTGTTGGGTGCCACTGGCATATATCACACGATTGTTAACTACCTGAGGGCCTTCCTTGTCCACTCCTTCGGCATTTGGAGCAATGATTTCACCGCTAATTTCGCCGATAATTTCCAATACTTTATCGTAATTGTCAATGGCATCTTCAAAATCGCGCGGCGCAATATCATATTTTTCCTTATCAGCATAATTACGCTCCTTGAGGGCAACTATTTTCTTCATCAGCGGATGAGAAAGCTGAAATTTCAGTGCGTCATTGTCTTTATAATAATTACTCATAATCTTTTTCTTTTTCTGCTCCGACTATCCGGTTAGTGGATTGGCAGAGACACTGGTTTTTTATTGAAAAACAATATTTATTTACTGTTGGATTTGTAGTATTTTATCATTTTGGGTACTACATCTTCCACATTTCCGGTGATTACATAGTCGGCTATTGCGTTGATCGGAGCTTTTGGGTCGTTATTGATGGCAATAATCATGGCACTTTCCTGCATACCGGCAATGTGCTGGATCTGACCGGAAATACCACAGGCAATATAGAGCTTGGGGCGAACGGTGATGCCGGTCTGTCCAATCTGACGTTCGTGATCAGCAAAACCCGCATCCACAGCAGCACGCGAAGCTCCCACTTCACCTCCCAGTGTATCTGCCAGGTCGTAGAGCATTTTGAAATTGTCGGCACTACCCATACCGTAACCACCTGCGATAATGATGGGCGATCCCTTGATGTTCAGTTTCGATTTTTCCATATGTCGTTCAATGACTTCCATTACAAAATCCGAATCCGCCACATATTTCGAAACATCGAGTTTGTTTATTTTACCCTTATATTTCGGATCTTTGATTTGTTTTTTCATCGCCCCCTCCCGTACGGTTGCCATTTGCGGACGACAATCGGGATTGACAATGGTAGCCACAATATTTCCACCGAATGCCGGACGTATTTGATAAAGTAGATTTTCATAAATCTTACCGGCCTTTTTATCTTCGTAGTTACCTATCTCAAGAGCTGTACAATCGGCAGTAAGCCCGCTGAAAAGGGCTGAAGAAACCCGTGGTCCGAGGTCACGCCCCAGCGAGGTGGCACCCATCAGGGCTATTTGAGGTTGTTCCTGTTTGAAAAGATTGACCAAAAGTGAGGTGTGCGGCAGCGAGGTGTAGGGAGCCAATCTACGGTCGTCTGCGACGTGAAGCACATCCACGCCGTACGGAAAAACCTGTTCGGCCACTTTTTCCAACTGATATCCGGCCGCTACAGCCTCCAGGTGGCATTTATACTGATCGGCCAGGCTGCGGCCTTTGGTGAGCAGTTCGAGGCTCACATCACCTACCACGCCGTCTTCGATTTCGAGATATACAAATATATTATTCATGTCTGTATTAATTTTATTAGTTATCCAATGGTATGATTTGCAATCAGTTCCTTCATCAACTCTTCCACCTCGGCATCGGTAGTTCCCATCCGTTTGCTTTCTTTTGCCGTAAATACCACATTTTCAATCTGTTTTACCTTTGTAGGCGATCCGCTTAATCCAAGCCATTTGGGATCGTGTTCAATGTCGCTGGCACCCCATTCGGCTATATTCAGGTAGGGATGGGCATCGTACATATCGGTATAATCCGAACTGCTTTCCTGACGCTCTGTGGGTGTTTTTGCATATTTATATTTCATTACCAGCTTGGCATTACGCGGACGGCAGTTGGCAGCCGTCCCATTTACGGTCAGCAACATTGGCAGTGGTCCTTTTACAACTTCTACTCCTCGTTCTACACGGCGTTTGGCTGTCACCGTAGTTTCGGTAACTTCCAGTATTTCTTCTGTATAGGTAATTTGGGGAAAGCCTAATTTTTCGGCAATCTGCGGACCAACCTGTGCAGTATCACCATCAATGGCCTGACGGCCACAAATAATCATATCCACTTTTCCCATTTTACGAATGGCACA
>CALMZF010000063.1 GCA_937870645.1 uncultured Paludibacter sp.
TATAAACTGCACAGTTTTACCGAAACCGATTATTTTGACGACCTCTGCATGCTCGTAAGCCTGACCGAAGAAAACCAGAAAAAGCAACTGACCGAAGTGTCGCCGGCTGAAATCAAACAAGCGTTGCAACAAAAATCCCAACCCGAACACCGCCCGAGAATTATCCGCAAACAGCAGCGGGAAAACGAAACCATCGAAGTGGACCTGCACATCAATGCCCTGCTCGATACTACTGCCGGACTGTCGAACGCCGATATGCTTGGCTATCAGATGGAAACATTTCACCGGATACTGGAGGAAAATAAAAACCGAAAAGGACAGAAAATTGTATTTATCCACGGCAAAGGCGAAGGCGTACTCAAAACCGAAATTTACAAACAGCTGAAAAGCCGGTACAAAACCTACTACTTTCAGGATGCCTCATTCCGCGAATATGGCTTTGGAGCTACTATGGTGACGATAAAATAAGGCTGAAGATGCCCTGAGGAGCATCTATTTCAATAAAAAACAGCGATTTTCTCCGGTAAAAGAGAAATCGCTGTTTTCATTTCGTCACTTTCTTCTGTTTTTTAAGGTACCAACACTTTTTGCCGGTTTACATTTCCAGAGCAGCACCAAACGGCACTTTTGAATTATCCTTTGAAGTGTTATCTGTTTTCAAAACATCCTTTACATAACACTATTTCTTATAAAAATAAAAAAACAACAAATACAAAACTGGAAAAGAAATCAAATTAAAAATCAGCACACTAAAAAATCCACTTCCATAAACAAATAAGGTTGAAAGCAACAATAAACCCGAATTAAGAAAAAAAGCTCTGTAAAAAGCCTTTAAACGTTTTATTTCGTGGATTTGTTCTTCGTTTTTTTCACGTGTACATACCAGTAATACCAATCCGCTAATCAAAAGAATTAATATCAATTCATCGGCAACATTAGTTTTGAAAATGGTGAATATCTTTTTTTCAACAAAGGCAGAATAAATAGCAAAAACTGGCATCCGCAACTGAAAATTGAACCAGATATAAACTATGGATAAAATACATCCAAATACAAATAATATTAATCCGACGAATTTGAATTGGTATGGAAATAAAAAATTCTTCATTCTTGTTGATTTTTATACCACAATCATTTCATAATATTCTATTAAAAACTTTTATACTTCCTCTCTTCTTCCTCTACCTCCCTGCTACCGTTTCTATTTCCACCAGGGCTCCCAGGGGCAGGTCTTTTACTGCAAAAGCCGAGCGGGCAGGGCATTCCGAAGCGTAGTATTTTTTATACACCTCGTTCATGCCAGCAAAGTTGGAGATATCCGAAAGAAATACGGTGGATTTTACCACATCGGCCAATTCGTAACCGGCAGCCTCAAGGATGGCTGCAATGTTTCTGAAAACCTGTTCGGTTTGCCCGGTAATTTCCGATGATTCGATGATGCTTGTAGCAGGGTTGATGGGAAGCTGACCGGAAATGAAAAGTAAGTTGTTAATTTCAATAGCCTGACTGTACGGGCCTATTGCCGCGGGTGCGTTGGGGGTTGTAATAATTTTTTTCATAGGGTAAAACTGTTGTGTTCCAATTATTTTCTTTTAGAGCTGCAAAGATAAAAAAAACATTAATGATTGCTTTATTGTTGAAATTATTTCTTGTTGAATGTTTGAATATGAACAATGGGAGCAACTTATGAAATCTTTAGCCGACCTTCTATCGGTCTTGTAGCGCATCTCAACAGGAGTATATTATGAGATATATCGGATATATAACGGATATATAACGGATATATAATGGATATATCTTAGTACTTAATATCGCTTATATATCTGATTTATATGGATTATAAAAGCATTTTATATCTTTAATTTCACTCAAGATGTTTACTATATGATTCCTTTTAACACCGGTTGTGCTTCAACTTTACAAAGAAAAAAATGGAAGATGCACTAACCGGAAAAATAGGTTATCGTACCCGGCTGCATATTTATCCCCAACAGTGTATTTCAAATCCAGCATGATTTTTGTTGTTGGAGAGATTCTGTGTCTTTTTCATATCGAAGTCATCCTGATTTTTCATTAAACAAATAATTTGGTATTTAACTACAAACCTGCCTCGTTTATCCCGACTTGTCGGGGTAGATGGCTGGCAACACTAAGTGCACAAAAAAATAATTTCATATTTGAATTGAAAATCGACGTAGTCAAATTCGTAGTTAAAATTTAAAACAAAAGAATGTTTTTTCTCTTGTTAATTTTAATTCTGAGTTAAAAAAATTAAGTCAGGACAGACTTATCGATTAAATTTTTTTTCATTTTTTCTGAATAATACTGCATTATGAAATAATTTACTAAATTTACATTTCTAAATACAGCGAACAAAACTTTAACTATAATTATACGTTATATTAATATTACAAATTCTATTACT
>CALMZF010000064.1 GCA_937870645.1 uncultured Paludibacter sp.
GATTATTTTGATGCTGACCACAAAATGTTCGGTTACCTGATGAATAAGGAAGTGGATGCAGTAGATAAACTGATGGACAATCCTGCCCGACCATTCACGGCCATCATGGGTGGTTCCAAGGTTTCCACCAAAATCGAAATCATTGAAAATCTGCTCACCAAAGTGGATAATCTGATTATTGCCGGTGGTATGACTTATACTTTTACCAAAGCACTTGGAGGTAAAATCGGTATTTCGCTGTGCGAAGATGACAAACTGGACCTGGCATTGGAATTAATTGAAAAAGCAAAAAAGAACAATGTAAACCTTGTATTAGCTGTCGATGCAAAAATTGCAGACTCCTTCAGCAATGATGCAAAAACTGATTTCGTTCCCGTAGGTGAAATCCCCGACGGTTGGGAAGGTCTTGATATCGGTCCCGAAACTGAAAAGATTTTTGCTGATGTAATTAAAAATTCCAAAACTATTCTCTGGAATGGTCCTACCGGTGTGTTCGAATTCGAAAACTTCACACACGGCTCACGCTCGGTAGGTGAAGCCATAGCTGAAGCCACCCGCAACGGTGCATTCTCGCTCGTAGGCGGCGGCGACTCTGTAGCTTGTGTCAATAAGTTTGGTCTTGTCGACGATATGTCGTATGTTTCCACCGGTGGCGGAGCGTTGCTCGAAGCCATTGAAGGACTGGTGCTGCCGGGAATTGCAGCTATCAAAGGATAAAACACCGAAAATACAAACTAAAAAAAGCCGGACGATGAAAATTATCCGGCTTTTTTTAGTGTTTTTCAAAGTGAGAAGGTTAGCTGTAAAAGTATTTGTCCACCAATTCCTGCATCAACTCCGGCCGGGCAGCCACTTCGGCGCGGATATTCGAGTCGTTGAACTCCCGAAGTTGACTTGCCAGTCCATTAATCATTCGCTCGCTGAACACACCATGACGGGTGTAGATTTCTTTCATTTCCTCCAGTTTAGCAGCAGACTCATGACATGATGACGGTAAATGTTCAAGATGGTTGGTCAGTTTTTCGTTACCGGCTTTGTGAATGTTGACATCCACGTAGGTGTTGGCAGCAACCTCCAGTGCATTGTCCATTTCAAAACCGTGGCAGGCTGCTGTTACCAGTCCGGCAAACAGCAGATACAGATTGGCCGAACCGTCGGGTGCCCGGAATTCAATGGTTTGCTTTATCGAAAAATCTCTGATTTCTTCTTTTTCATTCGGATTAGCCCTGGCGCACATATCGGCATCGGAGCTCCAGCCAAGTGGAACGCGAACGAGTGCCGATCGGTTGCGGTCGCCCCAGCAAACGGTGGTAGGAGCTTCCTGATGTGGCACCAGCCGGAAATAAGAGCTCGGATTGGTGTTGCCAAAAGCTGTGAGCGAGGGTGCCAGTGTCATAAATCCGGCAATGGCTTTTCGGGCCGTATCACTCAACTGACCATTTGCAACATATTGATTTTTACCTTCTTTCATGATGCAGGTGTGTACATGCATGCCGCTTCCGGCTTTTCCCACCGTAATTTTCGGAGCAAAAGTTATATCCAGTCCATATTCGTAGGCCAGTCTATTGATGATCCATTTGCCCAGAATTAACTGGTCAACAGCTTCGGTTACGGGCGATGGCAGAAATTCAATTTCATTCTGTTCGTAGATTTTTCCGTTTTGCACAAAGTTACCCACTTCGTTGTGTCCGTATTTGAGCTGCCCTCCAACCTGCGAAATGTACATCAGGGCTTTGCACCGGAAGTCTTCAAATTTACTGAATGGTGCTGCTTCGTGATATCCGCGCTGATCTACAGCCGGGAATGCATCTTCCTCATCACCAATCACATAATATTCCAGTTCGCCCATGGCATAAAATTCCATACCACCAGTTACCTGGGTAAACACGCGATTCGCTTTCTGAAGAATATATTCCGGTGAACTTTCGAGCGGATTTCCGTCTTTGTTGAAGTATGCACACAGAAAACCGAGAGTTGGAATTTCGGCAAACGGGTCAAGGTAAGCGGTATTGAAGCGGGGTACTACATATAAATCCGACGAATCGGCTTCGATAAACGAAAAGAGACTGGAGCCGTCCACCCGTTCGCCGGCAGTCAATATCTGGTCAAGGTAAGCGTAATTATTAATCACAAAGTTGAGAACTTTCAGTCTTCCGTCGCCACCTGCGTACCTGAAGTTGATCATTTTAATGCCATTACCTTCGATGTAGCGGAGGATGTCTGCTTTTGTAAAGTCTTGAGGAAGTTTTTCCAGATAAGAAACCAGTGGATTTGGATTGAGTTTGAGTTGATCGATCATGATATAATGATATTATATTAAAGGTTTGTGGTGCAAATATAATTCATTTATTTCTTAAAATGGCATGACGAGCAATTAAAAGCTGACAAAATGATAAAAATACCGGGATTTTTTTCGAAGAAAAGCACATTGTGATTTATTCGGACAATGTGGCACTTCTCTTTTTCGGAATAATTTTAAAAAAAATAGAGTGGGTAGAGTTTGGGTAACAGGTTGGATGAGTGTGTTAAATTTAATTTACATATAGTTCTGTATACCAATAGGTTATTTGAAATTTATCTTCTTTACTTTATAGCCCATACTCATCAGTATTTCAGCCACTTTCACCCTGAAATCGCCCTGAATGAGTATTTCACCATCGCGTTGTGAGCCGCCGGCGCCACATTTCACTTTCAGTGTTTTGGCAAGTTGCCTGAGTTCTTCGTCCGTTCCCTGAAACTCCGTTATCAGAGTAGCCGGTTTACCGTTACGTTTGTCGAGTTCCACGCGTAAAGGTTCCTTTGTAGTTACGGTTTTCTCCTTTATTGGCTCTTGCTCAGGTTCCGGGATGTAACCGGCAGGCAACAGGGAACCTAATTTATTTTTCCAGTCGTTATTTTTCATATTTTTTTTCCAAAGCAAAATTAACCCATTTTATTTAACAAACCGGGATAGTATTTATCTCGCAGCAATTTTAAATTGGGCTCTATTTTCAACGTTTTTTCGTACTCTTTTTTTGCCAACTCGAGGTTTCCCGTCAGTTCATGGCATCGTCCTACCTGAAAAAGCAGTTGCACATATATCCAGTTTTCGCGGGTGTTATTCTGCTTTTCGATAATTGATATTGCTTTCTGGTAATATTTCAGGGCCTCAGTTTTATTTCCTCCAAACATTTTGGGTGGGTAAAACAGCGAATTGCCCCGGTCAAAAAGAATTTGCACATTATTTGGGTCCAATTTGTAGGCTTTATTTAAATTAGTCAGAATTTGATTTCCGAGTGCTGGAGCCTTCATTTTGTTCATTGAAACATAATAGCTTATAAATACACCTTTGTAGTTCAGAGCAGCAGCATTGTTTGGCTCTTCCTTTAATATTTTATCGATGTAGGTTTCAGCTTTTTTTAAATTCTCAGTTGCCTTTTTGTCTTGATCTTTATCAATCAAAACGGAAATATAGCCATAATAACAATGTATAAGTTTCAGCAAATCAACATTGCTACTCAAATCTGCATTTTTTTCATAATTATAAGTTACCTTTTCCCATTTTGCAACATCATTATACAGAAAAGCCTGATAGAGATCTTTTTGAAGATTGCCCTGCCCGTGGCTGAAAAGTGATACTGAGCAGGCTAAAAGTAAGAGGAAATATTTATAAAATTTCATATTAATGGCTTATTGTTAAATAATTTAGAAGCAAATTCCCAGATGATAATTCCTGCTGTAACGCTCACATTGAGTGAATGTTTAGTGCCGTACTGAGGAATTTCGATACAGCCGTCGCAGGCATCCACTACGGCCTGCTGCACGCCTTTCACCTCGTTGCCCAGCACGACTGCATATTTACCTGCCGGGTTGATTTCCAGTTGGTTGAGCAGGGTGCTGCCCTCGGCCTGCTCTATAGCCAGTACTTCAAATCCCTTTGTTTTCAGTTCTTTGATGGCTTCCAGCGTATCCTCAAAATAGACCCAGTCCACCGAATTCTCAGCTCCCAATGCCGACTTGTGTATTTCGGCGTGGGGTGGAGTAGAAGTGATGCCGCACAGACAGACTGTTTCTACCAGGTAGGCATCGGAAGTTCTGAACACCGAACCGACATTGTGAAGACTGCGCACATTGTCGAGCACAATAACCAGTGGTGTTTTTTTTCGTAATTTAAATTCCTCGGTAGTAAGCCGGTTGAGTTCGGTTATTTTCAGTTTTCGCATAATTTTCAGGTAATTGCATTATTCCAACATAGAAAAATCTACTTAACAATTTCGGCGATAGCCCGTTCAATAATGGTGTCATAACCCTTGGACAATGCCACCAGATCCATAGATACCCGAATATCGGGCGCAATTCCCCATTCAATATTTTGCATATCGGCATCATACATCGGACTGCTCGAAAAACGGATCATCCAGCCGTTGGGCAGTTCACTGGAGAAGGGCATTCCACCGCCACCACCGGTCTGGTCACCGATGATGGTTGCCTGTGGAGCATATCTCATTTTATTTGCAAAATCATTCGTAGCGGAATACGACATCCTGTTGGTAAGAACAATAACCGGCTTATTCCACTTGACATTTTCGTTTGGAGTAACGTAAAGAGGTGTTGGCTTTGAAAAGTCGGTATGTCCTGATCCTGTCTTGTGGCTTATATATCCGGTGAGTGTTTTTTCCTTAAAAAAATATGAAGCCATTTGCTCAGCGTAGCTCAGCATGCCGCCGCCGTTATTGCGAATATCTATAATTATTCCCTCGCAGGAGGCAAAACTGGAGAATATTGCATTCATGTTTTGGTCTGAAAATCCGTCAGAAAAGCTTCCGTAATATACATATCCTACCTTTCCGCGGGCTATCTTGTTGTATCTTAATGTACTTGCTATCCGATAGTGTGATCCCAGGTAATGTGGTTTGAACAACACTTCGGAATTGAAATTTGACGGATAATCGGAATACCAGTTCCAGTAACGACTGCGGTCGAATTCTGAATATAGGTTTACGTGACCGTCTTTCAGCATGGCGAGCATTTCGCTCATCAGATCGAAGAGTGAAGAGGCACCCGAAACCGTGTCGACCCGCGGTTTATAGGCAGTGTAAACCGAATCCCAGTCGATATTCTTGTAACTCAGGTAACAATAGCGTGTGTCAATTATTTCCCAAAGTGATTTGAAATTGCCCTGAGGAGTATTTGGCCGAATTTCAGGCTCCTCCATGCAGGACTGAAATGCCAAAATCGAACTGAAGATTAGTATGCTGAATATCTTTTTCATTCCTTATCAATGACAACACTCTTATACCATTTATTTGTAGGCGGAGATAAAATTACCGGGCATTTCATTTCTTTTACCCGGGAATGAGTACAGATCTACCAGATAGCCGATCGAAAAACTGAAGCCTTTTTTGTGAAAAACCATATCATTAGCTGCATATTGCATGTAATCATGTTGCACACCAAAGCGGAAAGTGGTATATTTCAACGGCAAATCCAGGTGAAAATACTGCATCACTGCGCGGTTATTGACCAGACTGCTCAGGTGAATAGCGTCGGTCAGGTTGCTCAGACTGAACAGCTCATAATACGAAGCACCCTGCATAGGAACAAACATACACCCAATAAGCGGTGTCTGAGCGCCGTATTGAAGCCTGAAATGTTGACGGCGAATGTTGAAACTATACTGAATTTCGGCAGCAGCATTAATATTGGTATAAAGGTCAAGCGAAAAGGGATTGTTTACATTCCGACCGATATATTTTCCGCCCAGATCGATGTCCCACGATCCGCCAATCAGAATCATCAGTTTATCGGCAGGACGGATGTGGTAGTTGAGCCCGAGGTTGTAGTTGCCGTTGAACATCAACATGGAATTATTCTTATTCGGGTGATCGGCGGAGCCTACGTTGAGCATTTTTCGGCTGGTAAAAGAAAGTGTGGTGTCAGAAGAAAATAGAAAGCGTCTGTTATCTTCCTTATAGCCAACCAGAAAACCACTGTATTCGAAAGGCGACAAATAGGGATCGAGTACACGGATGTTTCCCACATTCACGGTTTTGACCGATGTAGTGAGCGGAAATTTCTTTTCCGTCAAATCCTGTGCCCCGATTGTCTGAACCGTGAAAATCCAAAGAAACAGAAAAAGTGCTTTTCTCATCTGATAAGCTAAAAGTGAATGATTATATTGCAAAAATATAAAAAATAAGCCAAGTCGTTGGGGTTTTGTTCCAAAAAAAGAGGAAACATTTGTATTTTCCCCGGATTGAAAGTAAATTTGTGAAATCATTAAAATGGATACAGAGTATGGAAAAAGAAAAACTGACGCTGCTTGGCGGGAAAACCGAATATAAAAATGACTATGCTCCGGAAGTACTCGGAACGTTTGAAAACAAGCATCCCGGCAACGATTATTGGGTCACTTTTGATTGTCCGGAGTTCACCAGTCTCTGTCCCATAACCGGTCAGCCCGATTTTGCTACTATCCGGATTGACTATATTCCCGCTGTGAAGATGATTGAAAGTAAAAGCTTGAAGCTCTATTTGTTCAGTTTCCGTAATCATGGCGCATTTCACGAAGATTGTGTCAATATTATAATGAAGGATCTCGTCCGGCTGATGGACCCGAAATACCTGGAGGTGACCGGGATTTTTACGCCTCGGGGCGGCATAAGCATTTATCCCTATGCCAATTACGGTCGTAAAGACACTGAATTTGAAAAATTAGCCAGGGAACGGTTGTTCCATCATTCTTTTCCTATAAACTGCCAGCTATGAATAATCGAAAAAAACTGGTGGTGCTGACCGGTGCAGGTATGAGTGTTGAAAGTGGATTGAGTACATTCCGCGGCTCGGGTGGTATGTGGGGTCAACACCGGGTGGAAGATGTGGCTACCATTGATGCCTGGTATAGGAATAAACAACTGGTATTGGACTTCTACAATATGCGCCGGAAAGAGCTTCTGGGTGTTAAGCCCAATCAGGGTCATATTGCTCTGGCCGAACTCGAAAAGGATTTTGATGTGGAAATTATTACACAAAACGTGGACAATCTGCATGAACAGGCTGGAAGTAAGCGGGTACTGCACCTGCACGGCGAGTTGATGAAAGTGCGTTCCACCGGTCCCGGAGCCGAGGTTTATGATTTAATTCCCGAAAATTATATTACCCGCGAGGGTGATCTGTGCCCCGGGGGGTATCAGCTCCGGCCGCACATTGTGTGGTTCGGTGAAGCCGTACCCGAAATGGAACATGCAATAGATATTGTACAAAATGCAGATATTTTTCTCATTATCGGCACCTCGCTGCAAGTATACCCGGCTGCAGGCTTGTTGAATTATGTAGCATCTCAAGTGCCTGTTTTCATGATAGATCCCAATGAGGTGGGAACGTACAGACGGAAAATCACTGTGATTAAAAAAGGGGCAGGCAATGGATTAAAAGAACTGAAAGAACTTCTGAAAAATTTTCTGTAACTTAGTCATAGAGGTGAAAATCCGAAATTAATACCGGAATAAATTGGTAATTCGAACTTTAATTTCTATCTTTACACCGCTTAACTGCCTTGTGGTATTATTTACCACCATTATTCATCTGTTTCGCTTACAAAATATTGATTATGATTAAAGACAAAAAGAAGATACTCTTTGTTCTCCTGTATTTGTTTTTGAGTTTTTCTGTCGGTTCACAGCCTGCTGTTCCCACCCATGGACAGGAGCACGAACTGACATTATATATTATGCCCACACTTGAACCTCTCGACTGGACCAGTCCTAAAAGTATTTACACAAGCACCTTTCACTGTTATTTAAAAAATATCACCACCAAAGACAATTACCTGTTGGGGCACGTGGCCATCAAACTGAAGTCTTCACTGTTGGATAAACCACTGCTGACTACTCAAACATCTTCGGGGATGCAGGAGAAATTAGATCTTATTTTCAAACAAAAAATTGGTCTTGGTATATTGGGTGCACCCATTACAGGTCGAATGGAACCCTCCACGGAATTAAGCAGGAAATTGAAAGTGTATTCCGAGCGAAACAAACTGACTTTTATACGCTACAATATAAATGAAAAAGCAGCCCGACGAATAATCGAATTCGTAGAGCAGTACACCCAGGTGCGCGATTCGTCTTTTGCCACGTGCAACTATTACGGCGGGTCCTTCTTGCCCCTCCAAAAAAAAAAAAGGGCCCGGGGTTCGTCTTTTTGTGTTGTAGTCGTCCCACTGGGCCGGATAGAAACAACAAAACCTCGAAAATGGATAGTTGAAGTGAAAATTCCCATGAAGCTGATAGGGGGAAGTTTGAACAACAACAAAAAAATAAAAATTAACGAAATAAAGAAAACCAATCAATGGTATGAGGGCAGGGGGGTAGCCAATGTTGATTACGTAAATTATAAGGTATATGATCCGAGTCTTATGTTTGACTGGGTTCTTAACATGACCCGGCAACCCTCCTCACACTACCGGGTTATCAGCGATGAAGGTACTAAGGGCTTGCTGATAGATGCCACAGCAGCCGTAGTGGATGAAAATGAGCCCATGTTTTCACCCAACAAGGAAGCCGACCTGTTTGTAACTCATTATCTGCAAAAAATTCCCCGACAACTCCAGACAAATGAAGGGCAGGATACGACTCAGTCGTCCGGGATACCCGAACATCTTTTTCTGCAATATCCACCACGCAACTAATACCTGCCGCCCTTAACCCCTTGCATTCTGTTTTAAAGAATGTATATCATTCATTCGATAAAAAACCAATTTTCATTTTGCTATTTAAAAATGATTCTCTATCTTTGCAGTCCAAATTTGAAATAACAATTATAACATATTAAATAAGAAATAAGTATGATCGTAGTACCTGTAAAAGAAGGCGAAAACATTGAAAAAGCACTGAAAAAATTCAAACGTAAATTCGAAAAAACCGGTGTTGTTAAAGAATTACGTCGTCGTCAATGCTTTGATAAGCCTTCGGTAGTAAAACGCGAAAAGAAAATGCACGCGGTTTACGTACAACACATGGATAGAAACGAAGATTAATTAAAAAACTTCTTCGAAAAGTTGGTATTCTGACATTATTGTTCTATTTTCGTTGTTAAATTCTTTCAACGAGTTTGTCAGGTATGATCAACAAATTTCTGCAATATTTACAGTATGAGAAGAATTATTCATCTCATACTGTTTTGTCATATCAGACCGACCTCCTGCAGTTTTGCGATTTCCTCAGTATCGACTCCCTTGATTTTTCCCCTGCCGGTGTAACTCCGCTGGAAATCCGTCAATGGGTGATGCATCTGATTAATAATAACTACACCGCAAAATCTGTTTCACGTAAAATATCTGCCCTGAAATCTTTCTGGCGCTTCCTGCTGATACACGGACTGGCCGAAAAAAATCCCACATTAAAAATTGTTTTACCAAAAACAAAAAAGCTGCTTCCTGCGTTCTATAAACAACAGGAGATGGAACGTGCATTGGCTGAAGATACCTTGTCGGGAGGGTTTGAGCCCTTGCGCAACCGATTGATAATTTCATTGCTTTACGAAGCCGGATTGAGGGTCTCGGAACTGATATCACTTACCGATGAGGATTTTGACTTCGCATCGCAACAAATAAAAGTAATCGGGAAAAGAAACAAACAACGGATTATACCTTTAGGTGGTGACATCTGTGAGATGATTAGCGAGTATAAACAGTTGAGAAATAAAGAAGTGGAACGACAAAACAATGCACTATTCCTGCTTAGCAGTGGTTTGCCTATGTATTCCAAAGCTGTATATAATATTGTTCACAGCGAAATGAGCCAGGTTAGTACCCTTCACAAACAAAGTCCGCACGTACTGCGGCATACTTTTGCTACTACATTGTTGAATAATGGAGCCGATATTAATGCGGTGAAAGATTTGCTCGGGCATAGCAGCCTTGCTGCAACCCAGGTCTATACCCACGTTACATTCAGCGAGCTAAATAAAATCTATAAACAAGCCCACCCACGGGCACAAAAAAAAGGAGGTAACTTATGAAGGTCATGATTCAATCCATCAATTTTGATGCAACAGAAAAACTGGAAGAGTATGTAAACAAAAAAGCCAAAAAAATAGAAAAATTTTTTGACGAAATCAGAATAATCGATGTTTACCTGAAAGTTATTAAGCCGGAAACCGCTACAAATAAACAGGCAGAAATCAAAGTGACGGCTCCCAATGTTGAATTTTTTGCATCAAAGACCTGTGACACATTTGAGGAAGCTGTGGATCTGGCATTGGAAGCCATCGAAAAGCAAGTGATTAAGTTCAAGGAAAAAATAGCTAAAAAATAAATTTTGGTAAATATATTTTGTATATCAAATTAATTTCGTATTTTTGCAAGCCGTTTGAATAGCGATATTTAAACGGCTTTTTAGCCCTCAAAATGGCATAAAATGCACTTTGCCTCTTTAGCTCAG
Source organism: uncultured Paludibacter sp. (assembly GCA_937870645.1). GTDB lineage: Bacteria > Bacteroidota > Bacteroidia > Bacteroidales > Paludibacteraceae > UPXZ01. The sequence goes on from CALMZF010000064.1 coordinate 10,422, forward strand.
CTGGCCAGAGCACGTGATTTGTAATCTCGGGGTCGTTGGTTCGAATCCGACAAGAGGCTCAAATTGACCCCAAACCCCTTAAACAGGGATCAAAACAGGGCGAAACAAGATTGAGAAACTTCTTCTACTTAAAAAGAAAAAGAGAATTAATCAAATCATTCACTTCCCTACAGAGGTTGGGGAGAAAATAAAAAAAAACATTGGGCAGTTACCAGAGTGGCCAAATGGGACTGACTGTAACTCAGTTGTCTTTCGAC
>CALMZF010000065.1 GCA_937870645.1 uncultured Paludibacter sp.
TGTCGGGTGGCGGTGGCGCTACCAGCGGTTGGTAAACATCAAAAAAACTTATTTGAAAATACTTATATACTAATAATTAATTGAAAACTTTATGAAAAAGACAGGTATCATTGTTATTATTGCCCTCATCGCTATCCTTTTTTTATGGGGAATGGGAGGTTACAACGGATTGGTAAACTCACAGGAAAATGTAAAATCGCAGTGGGGAAATGTTGAAAATCAGTATCAACGCCGCGCTGACCTTATTCCTAATCTGGTTGAAACAGTGAAAGGTTATGCAACTCACGAAAAATCGACATTCGAAGAAGTGATTTCCGCCCGCGCAAAAGCCACACAGATTACCGTAGATCCTACCAACCTGACACCCGAAAAACTGCAGGAATTTCAGGCAGCACAGGGACAGTTGAGCAGCGCGCTGGGTCGATTGATAGCTGTGGCCGAAAATTACCCGGACCTGAAAGCTAACCAGAATTTCCTCGAGCTTCAGGCTCAGCTTGAAGGAACCGAAAACCGGATTTCGGTAGAACGCAATAAATTCAACGAAATGGCTAAAGAGTATGATGTAGCCATCCGTCGTTTCCCAAAAAATATTATTGCCGGTATTTTCAATTTCAATAACATTCCTTATTTTGCAGCCGAAAAAGGTGCCGAAAAAGCCCCTTCGGTAAAATTCTGATTGCAGAAAACGACACATTAACTCCAACCTGTCAACCCACTGACAGGTTGTTTGATATTACAACTATGGCATACACACCCTCATCCGACAGATATACACACACTGTGGGATATAACTACTGTGGAAAAAGCGGACTGCAACTACCAAAACTTTCACTGGGGCTATGGCACAATTTCGGTGACGTCAATGACCTGACCGAAGCCCGAAAAATGCTCGAAACTGCTTTTGATAACGGCATCACTCATTTTGATCTGGCAAACAACTACGGTACACCTTTTGGTAGTGCTGAGGCCAATTTCGGAAAAATTCTGAAGGAAGATTTTGCATCGTATCGTGACGAACTGATCATCAGCACCAAAGCCGGTCACACCATGTGGGACGGACCTTATGGCGACTGGGGATCACGCAAATACCTCATAGCCAGCCTTAATCAAAGTCTGAAACGAATGGGACTGGAATACGTGGATATATTTTATTCGCACCGCTATGACCCCAACACCCCGCTGGAAGAAACCATGGGAGCACTCTCGGATATGGTAAAGCAGGGAAAAGCTTTATACGTGGGGATTTCAAAATACCCAACCGACAAAGCCCGTCAGGCGTACCGCATTTTGGCCGAAAACGGTACTCCGTGCCTTATCAATCAGGATAGATACAATATTTTCACCCGCGAAATTGAACAAACAGTTCTCCCGCTGACCAAGGAAAAAGGGATTGGATTTATCGCTTTTTCACCGCTGGCACAGGGATTACTCAGCAATAAGTACCTTAACGGCATACCCGAAAACTCACGCGCAGCACAATCGTACGGATTTCTGCAAAAAGATCAGGTTACCCCGGAGCTGGTGAAAAAACTGAAAAAACTCAATGAATTTGCAAAATCGAGGGGGCAAAGTCTGGCTCAGATGGCGCTGGCGTGGTGTCTGCACGATCGTCAGGTAACGTCGGTTATCGTAGGAACCAGTTCTGTGAAACAATTGAAAGATAATATCGGGGCGCTTGAAAATACGGTTTTCACCGATGAAGAAATGTGGCTAATTGGTGAAATTGCAGGATAAAACAGGGAAAGGATAAAAAAAAGCAGTTGACAATGGAATATAATCTTTCAATGTCAATTGCTTTTTATGAATAATTCAGTATCAATACTCCATTTTTTCGTCCATTTCAGTCCAACGCTCAAAAGCCGTGATGGCTTCAGCGGAGAGCAATCGGGTGGTTTCAATCTTTCTGAGGTCCGGGTCAAGTGCTATTTCATCATAAATAAAGGAATCGTCAAAGCCGATATTTTTAGCATCCGTCTTGGTGTTGGCATAATATATTTTATCCAGATGCGCCCAGTAAATAGCAGCAAGGCACATCGGGCAAGGCTCGCAGGAAGTATAAATAGTGCATCCCTGAAGGTTGAAACTGTGGAGCTTGCGCGTTGCACTGCGAATAGCCACAATTTCGGCATGAGCCGTAGGGTCGTTGTGGCTTGTCACCCGATTGACGCCGGTAGCTATCACTTTATTGTCTTTCACAATGACAGCTCCGAATGGTCCGCCACCTTTCTTCAGATTTTGAACCGAAAGCCCAATGGCTTTGCGCATAAATTTTTGATGCTGATCCATATAACATATTTCAACATAGATTATTCTACAAATATAACAGTTGAGTTGCTAATTATCCTATAAATAATCAATTATTTAAGCCGGGTATACATTATTTTTTTACCCCTATAACTATAAATGCCAAACGGAAAGAGAGAACTATTCAGAAAATTGCATTCTCAGGCATATTTCGGAAATTTGCAAATTCAAAAACAAGCCGTTTTTTTCGGCAACAATTAATTAGATGAAAAAAATGGAAAAAGAAAGAGCTAAAAGAAACAGAACGCTCACACTGACCGACAACGATCGGGAAGAGTTGATCAAAAGAGTGTTGATCCCAAAGAAAAACAAACCGTTGACACCCGACGAAATCCGGAATAAAACAATATTAGCCGATTTATTTGATGTAATAGACTATTTGCCGGCAAACTCGGCCGACCTTATCATCATAGATCCACCTTACAACCTTACCAAAAATTTTCATGGTTTTAAATTTACTTCTTCTACTGATGACGAGTACCTGGCATATCTTCGCTCATGGTTTTCTAAAATAGTATCGGTACTGAAACCGAATGGTTCACTCTACCTCTGCGGCGACTGGAAATGCACGGCTGCTCTCCAGCGGGTAATGAGCGAAAATCTCACTATCCTCAACCGGATAACCTGGCAGCGTGAAAAAGGCCGCGCAGCTACTCACAACTGGAAGAATGGGATGGAAGATATCTGGTACGGGGTGAAAAATCCGAAAGATTATTATTTCAATGTAGATGCCGTGAAAATAAAAAGACGCGTGCTGGCTCCGTACCGTGAAAACGGCCGGCCAAAGGACTGGGAGCAGACCGGTGACGGTAAGTTCCGACTGACGGGTCCGTCCAATTTTTGGGATGATATCAGCGTTCCGTACTGGTCGATGCCCGAAAACACCGATCATCCTACCCAGAAACCCGAAAAGCTGATTGCAAAACTCATGCTGGCCAGTTGCCCGCCCGGAGGAGTAGTGTTCGACCCGTTTCTGGGTTCAGGTACCACTTCGGTAGTAGCTAAAAAGCTTGGAAGAAATTACATTGGTATTGAAATGAACACCGAGTACGCGCTCTGGGCAGAAAAAAGACTACTTAAAGCTGAACAATCACCCGCTATTCAGGGTTATACCAACGGTGTTTTCTGGGAAAGAAACAGCGGAAAACAGATGTTGGATTAAAAAAAAATAATATGATACTTGATATTCTTTTAATAACGCTGGGATTTATATTGCTGATTAAAGGGGCTGACTGGCTGGT
>CALMZF010000066.1 GCA_937870645.1 uncultured Paludibacter sp.
CGTAATTGTAGATGATGGCGGCGATGCTACCATGATGATACACATTGGTGCAGCAGCCGAAAAAAATGAGGCCGTACTCGACAAACAAACCGATGGTGAAGATGAACGTGAGCTATATAAAATTCTTAAAGTAGTTTTGAAAGAGGACAACGGAATCTGGAACCGAATGGCACCTGATATTCATGGAGTATCCGAAGAAACCACAACGGGTGTACACCGCCTGTATCAGATGCTCGAAGAGGGATCACTGCTTTTCCCGGCTTTCAATGTGAATGATTCGGTAACCAAATCAAAATTTGACAACCTCTACGGTTGCCGCGAATCGCTGGCAGATGGCATTAAACGCGCTACCGATATTATGCTGGCAGGAAAAGTGGTGGTTGTGTGCGGATATGGCGATGTGGGTAAAGGTTGTGCCAAATCCATGCGGGCTTATGGTGCGCGGGTGCTGGTGACCGAAATTGACCCCATTTGTGCACTTCAGGCAGCTATGGAAGGATTCGAAGTGTGTACCGTGGAAGATGCCCTGCCGGAAGGCAATGTATATGTGACTACAACCGGCAATCGCGACATTATTCGTATAGAACACATGGAAAAAATGAAGGATGGAGCTATTGTATGCAACATCGGACATTTCGACAACGAAATTCAGGTGGATAAACTGAAAAAATACGATGGGATCCAACGTGTAAACATCAAGCCACAGGTGGATAAATACATTTTCCCCGACGGACACAGTCTCTTGTTGCTTGCTGATGGACGTCTGGTGAATCTGGGATGTGCTACCGGTCATCCATCGTTTGTGATGAGCAACTCATTTACCAATCAGACACTGGCTCAGATCGAACTTTTCACCAAAAAATATGAAGTGGATGTTTACCGTTTGCCAAAGCACCTCGATGAGGAAGTTGCCCGTCTGCACCTGGAGCAACTCGGTGTAAAACTTACCCGCCTCACACCCGAACAGGCAGCCTACATCGGTATCAGCCCCGATGGGCCATATAAAGCCGAACATTACAGGTATTGATTTTGTCATTAAAAACATAAAAAGAGCATTTCCGTTAAAAAAGGAAATGCTCTTTTTTCATATTCAGCTGATGATTTCGTTATTGAGTTATTATGATACTTCTAATATGAAAAACTCCATTTGCTGCTAAAGTGCGGCTGTTGATATCTGTTCATTTGTTATAGTTTGTAAGTTATTTTTCTTTAATCAATAACCGAATTTGTTCGTCGAAAAAAATCCTTTTGATGACCTTCAAAATAATATTTTATTCAATCGTAAACCAAAAATTTCATTTTGGAAGATGGTCAATAAAAACAATCAAATCGAAAAATTTAGAACCTTCGGAAATGACTTATATTATTAGTTTCAGAAGTTGAAGAGGTTAAATGTCGGACCTTTGTGATATTCTTTTAAATTTTGCTGACAGCTTGTTGCTGTCATAAGTTGTTGCTTGTTTCTGTTGCCTGAAATTACATAAAAAAGAGGATACTCTTTTCGAATATCCTCTTCTGTAATATAATAATAAGTAAGTACTTATCTGATTTTCAGTTTCTGGCCGGGTTGCAGTTTATTGCCTTTTGTGATGCCGTTAAGTCGTTTCAGTTTGGTTACTGTAGTACCGTTGCGGGCTGCAATTCTACCCAGGTTGTCGCCTTTGCGAATTTTATAGTACTTGGCCAACGATTGTGTTCTGGCTGCCTGCTGATAGTAGAAGTTTTTCCGCTTGGTGAGTGTATAATTTGATGCAAACACTTTTCCTTCGGTAAAATCAATGAGCGTAGCCGGATTGAAGGCATTGCCCACGTAGCGCGTTTCGAAGTGGAGGTGAGGTCCTGTGGATCGGCCGGTATTGCCGCTGAGTCCAAGTTCTTCACCGGCTTTTACATGCTGGTTCAATTTTGCTTTTACAAAACTGAGATGAGCATAAACCGTTTCCAGTCCATTGTCGTGACGTACTACCACGTAGTTGCCATATCCGCCTGCATCGTAATCGATAACACGAACCTTGCCGTTGAATGCCGAGCGTATTTCGTTGCCTGGCTGGATGGCCACATCGATACCGTAATGATACCGGTAACGGCGCGGACCGAATTTGGAGGAAACTCTACCACCGGTAACGGGCATCACAAAGTCGGAACAGTCGATAAGAACCGAGTCCGGCATGCTTTGAATAGGCACTTTATAGGGATTGATGCGCTCACTTGACCAGTTGTCATTGAATATGTCACCAGCCGGGTGGTTTTCCATCAAGTCATCCGATTCGTCATTCAACATATCGTTGTATATGTTGGTGGTATCGGCTACGGTGGGGAAATTTTGTTTTTGAGTGGGGAAAGCTTTTTTTGCAGCCGATTTCATATTATCGGGTGCGGCGTTGGCAGAAACTGCAAAAAACTGTGCGTTTGTTTGGATTGAGATCAGGCTTACTATTGATGTAAGAATTAAATACTTAAAATGCATTGGCGTTAAATTTCGTCGTTAGCGTATAAAAATGGCAGTGACTGGTAGTTGTAAGTGAAAATTTCATCATCGCTGAAAAAACGTGCGAGCTCAACAACAGCTGTATCAACCGAGTCGGACGTATGAACAATATTCTCCTGCACACTTAAACTAAAATCACCGCGTATAGTTCCGGGTACTGCATCACGACCATTGGTTGAACCGGTCATGGCACGTACAACTTTTACAGCATCCTTCCCTTCCCAGCAAGTGACTATCACCGGAGTAATCATCATCGAGTCTTTAATGCGTTGGAAGAAAGGACGGTCGGCCAAATGAGCATAATGCTCATCTAAAATTTTATCATCAAGCTGCATCATTTTAATACCTGCCAGTCGAAGCCCTTTTTGTTCGAAGCGTTTAACCACTTCTCCCGTTAAGGCGCGCTGTAATGCAGAAGGCTTGATGATTACGAGGGTTTTTTCCATTAATTTTTATGTTGAACTTTTAATTCAAAAATAAAATATTCTCAAAGATAAAATAAATCAGGCTAACAAACAAAGCGAATTGACTTTAAAAATATTTTTTTAACTTATTGCCCCCCAGTTCACTGCGTTTGTTTTCATTTTTTTTAGTTGACTAATGAAAAT
>CALMZF010000067.1 GCA_937870645.1 uncultured Paludibacter sp.
CGACAGCAACACATCGCTCATCACGCAGCGGCCGTTCCGAAGTCCGCATCATACTATATCTGATGTAGCTTTGGTGGGCGGAGGCACATTTCCGCAGCCCGGCGAAATATCACTTGCTCACAATGGCGTGCTTTTTCTCGACGAATTGCCCGAATTCAAAAGAACGGTGCTGGAAGTGATGCGTCAGCCGCTCGAAGACCGGAAAATATGCATCTCACGGGCAAAATTCTCCATCGAGTATCCCGCCAGTTTTATGCTTATCGCCTCTATGAATCCCTGTCCCTGCGGATATTACAACCATCCCACCCGTGAATGTGTCTGTGCGCCGGGAGTGGTTCAAAAATATCTTAGCCGCATTTCGGGTCCGTTGCTCGACCGCATCGATCTCCACATCGAAATTGTACCCGTACCTTTCGAAAAACTCTCCGAACTGAAGGACTCTGAAACCAGCCAGCAGGTTCGGGAGCGGGTAATCAAAGCCCGTGAGATACAGGAACTTCGGTTCAGGGATATCGACGGGGTGTATTGCAATGCTCAAATGTCTTCCAAGCAGCAGCGCACTTTTGCCATGCCCGATGATGAAGGGAATGCACTGCTCAAAAATGCCATGTTGCGCTTGAACCTTTCGGCCAGGGCGTATGACCGCATCCTCAAAGTGTCACGTACCATTGCCGATTTGGATGATTCGGAACACGTACGGGCGCACCACATAGCCGAAGCCATCAATTACCGAAATCTCGACAGGGAAGGCTGGGCAGGGTGATCTCCACTTTCAATGAATTACGGATACTTTCTCATTTCAATGGGTAAATTTATTGATCAATAAATATTCATGCCACAAATACTGCAAAATGTCGCTTGTTTTGAGATAGTTGTTCCTCCCGGAATGATTAAACTTTCATTGGAACAGGTAAATTTGAACGGAAACCTAATCGGTTCGGTGTATCTATTTTCGTCCACCGAAGATGTGCTGATGTTTTCCCCCACAGGCAGTACGCAGGTCACTCCCCTGGGTGAAACCGGACAATACGGTATTTTTCTTAGTCTCACGGATGTTGATAACCAGGAGTTTATCCGCAATTTCTCTTCCGGAAATTTTACTGTCTACTCCGAAATGGATCATTTTCTGCCTTATTCCATCCACCGAAAAATAGATTGGGCAAAAAGCCATCTGACCACCATTATCGCTGATGATGCCACGCCGCTCAGTCTGCTGATGTATGTGTTATATGGTGATGAAGAGGTGGTAAATGTTTCTGCTCAGAAAACGGTAAGCAAAACAGTGGAATTGATTGTAAATGAAGATATTCAGGATTTTTGTCTGAATGATTATTTTCCGGAACTTACTGATAAAAGGCTGACGGGAATTTCCACAACGGGGCGTTGTCCGGGTTATTTTGATTTGACGGGCAATGAAAACCGGCTTGA
>CALMZF010000068.1 GCA_937870645.1 uncultured Paludibacter sp.
ATGGACAGTTTCGCGACAATGTGATTATTCAGGTAAAAAATGGTCCGATTGATTTTCAACCGCGCGAGCCATTCAGTCCGCTTTTCGGTGCAATGAAAAAAACACCACTCATGCCCGAATTGCAGATTACGCAGGAATACCTCGGTCAGGGAAATCACCTGGTTTTCCTCTCGCCCATGTGGGAAGAATTTCTAAACTCAGAGACTTACAGCAATGGAGCAGGCTCTTCGATAGCTAAAATTACCGATGGAGAAATTACAAATCAGAAAATTACAGCTATAGCCGGTGTATCGAACATAGGAGAAGATGCCAACTGGAGCGGACCTCATTTTGCGCAGGCCAACTGGTATGCTTTCGGACGGCTGGCATGGGATAACCGGCTTACGAGTGCACATATAGCCGGTGAATGGATCAAAATGACATTTCAACAGTCAAAATCCGAAAGTGATGATGCCGGTTTTGAACCGATAAAACAGATGATGCTGAGCTCGCATCAGACTGCTGTTGATTACATGATGCCACTGGGTTTGCATCATCTTTTTGCATGGGAACATCATTACGGACCGGAACCCTGGTGCGAAGTGCCGGGAGCACGCCCCGACTGGCTGCCAAAATATTACCACAATGCTGACACTTCGGGTATTGGCTTCAACCGGACAACATCAGGCAGCAATGCCGTTAGTCAGTATTATTCTCCACTGAAAGAACAGTTCAACGACCCGAAGCAATGTCCTGATAAATATCTGCTCTGGTTTCATCATCTGCCGTGGAATTATAAAATGAAAAGCGGACAACCGCTTTGGGATGAGCTGTGTTATACCTACGATAAGGGTGTGAATGAGGTGCGCGAATATCAGAAAATCTGGGATCGTTCAGAGAAATTGATTGACGGTCAGCATTTCAGTGAAGTACAGTCGAAACTTCGCATTCAGGCACGCGATGCGGTTTGGTGGAAGGACGCTTGTCTGCTTTATTTTCAAACCTTTTCAAAAAAGCCAATCCCCTACGATATCGAGCGTCCGGTACATGATCTTAATAGTTTGAAAAAAATTAAACTGAATTTAACGCATCACAATTAATGAACATAATTTTTCCGGAATTGCTAACTTTGGAAAAATTACAAAAAAAAATATGGAAAAAACGTGGAGATGGTTTGGGAGAAAAGACCGGATTACTCTTGATATGCTGCGGCAAATTGGGGTGGAAGGCATTGTGACTTCCCTGCATGATGTACCGAATGGTGAAATATGGACATCAGAAGCAATTGAGGAAGTAAAAAGCTATATTGAAAGTTTCGGACTGCGCTGGTCGGTGGTCGAAAGTCTGCCGGTAAGCGAAAGTATCAAGTACGGTGGTCCCGACAGGGACCGGTTAATCGAAAATTACAAAGTCAGTCTCGCTAACCTGGGGAAAGCGGGTATTAAAACGGTGGTTTACAACTTTATGCCGGTCATTGACTGGATACGTACAGACCTGAATTACAAACTGCCTAACGGAACTTACACTTTGTTTTTTGATAAAATTCGTTTTGCATATTTCGATTGTTACATTCTCAACCGTCCCGATGCTGAAAACGATTATTCAGCCGAAGAAATGGAACAGGTCAATGAACTGAAAAAAACGATCACCGATGAAGAAAGAAATGAGTTGGTAAATACCATCATTGTGAAGACACAGGGATTTGTCAATGAAAACTTTAAGGGAAATGTGAGTAAACCGGTTGAATTGTTTAACGATTTACTGGCTTTATATCGGGGTATTGATAAGCAGCAGCTTCGTGAAAATCTGAAATATTTTCTCAACGAAGTGGTTCCGGTTGCTCAGCAATACGGTGTCAACCTCTGCATTCATCCCGACGATCCGCCATTTCCAGTGCTTGGGTTACCACGCATTGTCGGTAATACCGAAGACATTGAATGGATATTGAAAGCGGTGGATATTCCCAACAACGGATTTACGTTTTGTGCAGGCTCTCTTAGCTCCGGTTTGCACAACGATGTTCCCGCTATGGCGCAGAAATTTGCCAGGCGAACCCATTTTGTGCACCTTCGCAGTACCGATGTTGCAGAAAATGGCAATTTCATTGAAGCCTCGCACCTCGAAGGCCGTGGCCATCTGGTGGAGTTGGTGCGTATTTTCGAACGTGAACATCCGGGCTTGCCCATGCGGGTGGATCACGGCAAACTGATGCTCGACGATGTTGAGAAATCGGATAATCCGGGCTATTCATTCTACGGACGGATGTACGCGCTGGCCGAAGTTTCAGGTATTATGGCAGCAGTGAGAAATAGTTAAAAAGCCCCCCTTCCCCCAAAGGGGGAGGTTAAGAAAGACGATTATTAGTTATTGAATAACAGTTAATAACTTAACAATCAATGCGATAATAGTTAATAGTAAATAGTAAAATAGTAAATAAAAATGATGAACGAACAATTTAGTATTGA
>CALMZF010000069.1 GCA_937870645.1 uncultured Paludibacter sp.
TTATGGGGCTATTGGGATTTTAATGATCAGGCTTCACCGGCTACCGATAAAACCAATAATGAAAATAAGCTCACCCTGGAAAATGCCACTTACAAACTCAAAAGCGAAGACAATGCACCTGATGGTGGTGTTATATCTACCGGATTTGTAAAGAATACAACCGCAAGGGGTTACATCACCTCCAATACGGCCGGAAAACTCTATTGGGCCGTTTATCCTGTCAGTTCAACCGGTATTACAACCGACAAAGTGAAAACGGGCGTTGGCGCGGTTAAATCCGGCACATTAAATTATGCTACTCCCGCACGGCAGGATTTCTGGATAATCAACGGACTGGCTCCGGCTACAACTTACACACTTTACGGTGTGTTGGAAGTTACGGGAGATGAAAATAAACTTATCAGTACCACACTAAGCACTACCAATTTAACAGCTGGCCTCACCGAGCAGATCAACAGCGTAAAAGCCCTGATGATGCGTCTGCTTCCATTGCGTGCTGCGGAGTTTGACTTTGCAGCCATCGACAAAAAAGACGATGTCCTTGATGTGTTTGAACTTTCGTCCGTTGGTTCCAAAATTCTGGTAAAAGGTAGTTCTGCTCCTGCAATGGCTGCCGGGGTGCGTTACTATCTGAATAATTATTGCAATGCCTCTTTCTCGTGGAATGGCGACCAGAATGTTCTCCCCTCACCACTTCCGGCACTAACACAGCCTGTACGCAAGGAAACCCTTTTTCAGCACCGGTATGCACTCAACTATTGCACCCTCAACTACACCATGTCCTTCTGGGACTGGGACCGTTGGGAACGCGAAATAGACCTGATGGCAACACAGGGCGTTAACCTGTTCTTGTCAGGCATAGGTACCGAAGCAGTTTGGCAAAAGTGGATGGAAAAATACGGATATTCGTTTGCCGAAATCCAGAAATTCATTCCCGGACCGGCATATACTGCCTGGTGGCTCATGGGTAACCTCGAAGGTGAAGGCGGCCCGGTAAGTCAGGAATACATCAACGGCCGGGTTGAACTGCAAAAGAAAATCATTGCCCGTGCCAAAGAGCTGGGTATGAATGTTGTACTGCAGGGATTTGCGGGATTTGTACCTTCTACCATCGGTTCAAAAGGTACCGGTGTAACTGTACACGACCAGGGCGATTGGGTGGGAGGTTACAAACGCCCCGTGGTGGTGAGCGGTCACAAAGCCATAGAAATGGCAAAAACGTGGTACGAGGAGTCGGTTAAACTGTTTGGTGCAGCCGGCTTTTATGGTGGGGATCTCTTTCACGAAGGGGGAAATATACCGTCCAATCTGGACGTAAGTAAATACGCGGGTGACATTCAGGCCGAAATGATGAAAGTAAATCCCGAAGCAGTTTGGGTACTCCAGTCGTGGCTCGGAAATCCCCATGAATTAGTCCTCAAAGGGTTGAAAAAAGATCAGGCACTGGTAATCGACCTGGGCAATGAGCGTGACTTTGGGTGGCTGCGTCATCAGCCAACAGCTTTTACAGGTGTTCCGTGGGTATTCAGTGTTATTCAGAACTTCGGCGCCCGCATAGGAATCTACGGCCGTATTCCTGCAATTGCCGACAGATATCAGGAGATGCGTAACAACGCCCGCAGGGGAAATAACTGGGGAATTGGTATTGCACCTGAAGCCATTATCTTCAATCAGGCATCATACGACATTATGTGGGATATCGTTTGGGAAAGCGCCCGCATTGACCCGCAAAACTTCATTACCCGATTTGCCGGTTATCGTTATGGTAAGAATAACGCCAATGCTGAAAATGCGTGGAAAATCCTTCTGAATACCGCCCTCAACTGTCCGGGCGGCAGCACGCAGGACGGAGCTTCGGAGTCGGTTATTGGAGCACGCCCCCGACTGGATGTTGGAAATGTGTCGTCATGGTCAACAACCAAACTTTATTACGATCCTAAGGCTATTATCCCGGCCTGGACGCTGATGGTCAATTCGGCTCAGGAACTAAAAGACCAGACCACATTCCGTTTTGATTTAGTTGATTTAACGCGCCAAAATTTATCCAACTACGCTCAGATACTTCAAAAAGAGTGGGCTGATGCTTTCAGGGCCAAAAATAAAGCATTATTCACCGAAAAAAGCAAACTCTTCCTCGAATTGATACTCGACCAGGATAGCCTGCTGCGCACCCGCCAGGAGTGCCTCACAGGACCGTGGATAGCTGACGCCCGTAAGATAGGAACTACGGAAAGCGAAAAAAATCTGTTCGAGCGAAATGCCCGCGCCCTTATCACCACCTGGAAAACGACGGCAAACACGTCGCTGAACGATTATTCGTTTCGCGAATAGGCCGGCTTAATGAAAGATTATTATTACAAACGCTGGAAACTTTTTATTGATGACCTTGCCGGACAACTGGACGGAAAAGCAGCTATAAACTACGACTTTTACAATGTGGTGGAAAAACTCTTCCAGATAAGGTACTCAGTCAGTTATCCAACATCTCCCCAGGGCGATGAAATAGCGGTTTCAAAATATCTGTATGAAAAATATATGCCGCTGTTCAATGGTACGCAAAAGCGCATTTACACCATTTCTGAAAACCAGCCAAAAGGAACGGAAGTTGGTACATTGAATATAACGGGAGCAAATACGTTTGAACTTCAAGGTCAGTCAGTAACCGACGCTTTTGTGATTGATGCCTCTACAGGTAAAATTACCGTTAATAAAGCGGAAGTAATGTTACAAAGCGAAAATCCCACATTCACGCTTCGCATTAAAGCCACCAATCCGGCCAATCCTTCTTTTGCGGAATATGCAGACGTTACCATTAACCTGACAGCCACCAGTGGCATTGCAGAAAACTCGTACGGGGCGCAGGTACGACTGTTTCCCAACCCAACCAGAAGCAGTCTGACCGTACAACTCCCGGCGGAGCAACGGGTTCAGCTGACTGTCAGTAACGAAAAAGGGACTATACTTTTGCAACGGCAGGAAAGCGGTACTGAATTTTTGTTAGATACAATAAATATTGCGCCCGGAGTTTATTTTCTAAATATTAAAAGTGATTTTGCAAATAACTCCTATAAATTTCTGGTAAAAAAATAATTAAAGAATAATCGCTGTTATCCGATAAAACATAATATTTTGCCACTCTGTGACAAGAAATCTTTTTTTTACATCTTACTACAAAGGTTTAGCCCCTTCCGATAAATCGGAATGTTCCATCTGTGGCTCTTTTTGCAACAGAGTTGCAACATATTTGTAACTATTTGGTTAGTATAAAAAAAAGCTCCGGCGGAGATAATGTTTTTATTTGTTTCGATTTCAATATGATAGAAAGTTAAGCGGGGAGAGGCTTATTCACTACTCCAATCAAACTCCCTCTTCAGAGCCTGTCCCTGCCTGTCCCGATCTATCGGGAAAATTGTTTCGGGAGGGCTGAGAGGCTTCCCTCAAAATTCTTACCCCACTCCGAAACATATATCCTGTTTTGTTGTTATTTTTGCTGAATTATTTTT
>CALMZF010000070.1 GCA_937870645.1 uncultured Paludibacter sp.
ACTATAAACTACATTTTTTATTATAAAAAATAAACCCTTTGAATAGTTGATAATCAAAGGGTTTAATCGGTTAATGTAAAGAAAAAGACTACGGAATTGTTGTGATCTTTTCGTTTTTCTTTATTTCTCGGTAATACAAAATGGATGTTGTGATAAAATAAATCAGTGTTTGCATCCATAAACCGACAGTTTCAAACTTGATTTCTGAAGCTGATGCTCCCATTGTATTTGTTTTGATAAATCCTTGGATTCCAAAAGTGGAAGGAAAGAGATAACTGAATACTCTCCAAAAACCGCTCATGTTGTATTGAGGCCACGAAATTCCGCTCAGAAATAATAAAATCAGTGAGAAAAATACCAATAAAATCATCTGTGTTTCCCTTTGCATATTGAAAACTGAAAGTGTCATTGAGAAAAATACGGTTGCCAATAAAAACGGTACAACAAAAGACAGCATTGTTTGAAAATCACCTATATGTGGCAGATTGAATATTCTGGGTACGATAAGCAAAATAAATGCAGACCAAAACAAATACACAGCAAAGTAGGACAAAGCCCGTCCTAAAACCACTCTGAAAAGTCCTCCGCGCGAAGTACTTGACATGATTAGTTCATTATTCGGATTATCTTCTCTTTCAGCTCCGGCAGCCATTCCTACTCCGAAAACCAATGTTTGATGGATCATTAAAATAAGAACAGCCGTAAGCAGGAAACTTGAAAATCCCATTCCCGGATTATAAAGAATTGTACCTTCATTTTCAATTGGTTTTGCCGATACTTCTGCGTCGTATCCTGAAACTCCAGCGTCATTCAAGCGTTCTATCTTTATTTTCTCACCCATGTCGAGCGTTACATAATTTACTGCCAAAACCATTGCTCTGTAATACAGGAAACTGCTCATATCACTGTACATACTCACAAATGCCTGATCTTTTAGAACAATTCTTTTATTGAAATCACTCGGGATATACAAAATTCCGTGAATATTTCCCTTGTATAGTTCAGTTTTTGCCTGCTCCAGATTATCGAGTTTTTCAGCAACTTTTAAATCCATGGTTGCATCCAAAGCTCTTGTAAGTTCTGCGGAACGAGTTGTGTTTGAATTATCCACAACAGCTATCGGGACATCAATAGCCGTTTCATTTTTATAAAGATAAGGATACAACAAGGGATAAACCAGAGGTGCAACTATGATAATAATCAACACTCCACGATCTTTGAAAATCCATTTAAATTCTTTTATGAAAATGTAAATCGTTGCACGAAGATTGGATATAAACCGCAGAAAAATATTATTTTTATTTGATTCGTTCATTTTTATAAAATAAATTGAAACTTAATTTATGCTATTTTATTGGATAATTTTGCTTTATTGCTGCACTTTTAAGTCGCATAAACACGAAAAAAGGTAGAGCCAGAAAAACTATCATTGCAATAAAATAGACAATTGAATATTGAATTGGAGCGCCCATCAATGCCTGATTTGCATAGATTTTAAAATAATATCTTATCGGAAACAAAAAACTGAAAATCTGTATATTGTTCACCATTTGCTCAATAGGAAATGTAAATCCGGCAAATGTAAATCCAAGCAATCCGTAAAATGCAGCCAGAGCAACTCCATCGCGTAATACAGGAATAATCCCAATTATAAATATACCTATTGCCTGATATGCAACTACAAATAAGATTGTTGCCAAAAACATCCATCCTATACTCGAATTCATTGGGAAATGTAAATACCTATAAAGGAGAACGTTGGAAAAAAGTCCGAGTAAACCAAAAATAAGAGTGTAGGGTAGGAGTTTCCCTGTTAAAGCCACAAACATATTATTATTTGCAGTTTTCAACCATTCATGCGAGGTCTTTTCTTTTAATTCTACACCAATAACAAAAACGGTCATCATAATAATCATCAACTGCATCACACCCGGAAGCAAAATGTTGCTAAGATAAATTCCGTAATTTGTCCAAGGATTTCCAAGCATGTGTGCATCAACATAAATAGGTTGAACTTCAGCCATAATTCTATCTTCAGCCACTCCTTTTTTTCTCAAAATCGCCTGTTTTAATGCTCCTGAACCAAGTTCACTCAAATAAGTAATATCTTTCATCAGCAACGAACCGGCAACCAGGTAACCATCGTTTACATAAAATGTGATGGTTGGTTTTCTTCCTGCAACAGCATCCGATTCAAAATTCTTTCTGATAACAAGAAAGGCGTAAATATTTCCTTTTTGCATCTCTCTGCGAGCTTCGGTATAACTGCCTAAGTGCATTACAACTTTTGCTTGCTGAGTTGCATCTAAATTTCTAACTAACGTACGTGAAACCCACGATTGATCCAGGTCCACAATGCCTATGGGCATTTTATCCGGCATTCCATTTTCAAGTAATGTTCCAAAAAACATGAAACAGAAAAGCATAACACCAAATGTACCAACCAGGTATATGGGGCGTGAAACCATTCGTGAAAATTCACGTTTTAGCGTTTGTTTGAGAAATGTATATAAATTTTTATTTGACATTTTATTGATTTTAAACAATAAGTGTAAGTTCTGAATTCAAACTTTCAAACTATTTAACTACAATTCCTGTCATTCCCGGAAGCAGATTTTCAACTTTATTTATCGGACGAATTTTTACTTCAAATGTTTTCACATCAATTTGTCCACTGGTTTTGGTTGAACGCCATGTTGCATAAGAAGCTAATGCTTTTATGTTAAACACTTTTGCTTCAACTTCCAGATTATTTAAAGCTGGTATTTTTATTTTCAAAATAGTTCCTTGTTTCATAGAACCGAGCAAATCTTCGCGCACGTTGAAAGTGAACCACATATCATCCAGGTCAATAATGCTCATAATGGGAGCACCTGTCCCGACTAATTCGCCGCGTTCAGGATAAACTTCTTCAATTTGTCCGCTGATAGGAGCTGTGAGCATAGTTTCTTTTATATATGATTTTACTTCGTTTACAGCGCCTTTTGCGCGCATCACAAGTGCATTTGCTGCAATTTTATCTTCCACGTCTGCTCCGTTTACAGCCATGTCGTATTGCGATTTTGCAGCTTTTGTAGTGGCTACTGCGGCATTATATTGTGCTTCGGCTTCGTCTCTTTTTTGTGCCGGAACTACTTCTTTATTGTAAAGATTTTGTACACGATCAAATGATTTTTTTGCAATATCTTCGCCGATCTTTGCTTTCTGCCACATTTCATAAGCTCCTTGAATTAATTCTTTTCTGGCGCCATTTTTTGCTTTTTGGCTTTGAGCGGAAGCTGCTTGTTCTGCTGCTGATGCTTGTTCCATTTTAGCATATAATTCAGGACTATCAAGATAAACAAGTGTATCTCCTGCATTTACAATGTCGCCTTCTTGTGCATTGAATTTTGATATGCGGGCAGGAACTTTTCCTGAAATTCTTACGACCGATGCTTCTGCTTCTCCTTGAATAATAACCGGTTCCGGTTTATAAATTACCAAACCAATGATAAATACCAATATTAATACGATGATTAATCCAATTAATCCGATACGTAATTCTTTATTTTTTGCGTTCATTATTTTATGATTTTTTTTATTGTTATCTTTATGTATTTCTTTACTAATCTGTTTCTATTTTTCAACCGGAATTTCAATATTTCCCGAAGCGCGTTTTAGATACAATTGATTAAGCATAACGTCAATTTTTGCATCAATATTTTCCGATTTGGCCGAAAGCCAGGCTGTCTGCGCACTCAGCAAATCGGTCGAAGTGATTATGCCTTCATCAAAACCTTCAGTGGCATAGCGTAGATTCTCCTGTGCCTGTTCAATATTGCGTTGTGTAGCTATTTTTTTCCTGATGCTTTCGCCAAGTTTATATGAATTTTGTTGAATCTGGAGTTGAATTTTTTCTTTTGTTTCTTCCAGTTGAAGTGTAGCTATTTTTCGTTGTGATTTGGCCGCATTGAGCGTGTGAATCCTATCCCCGAAATGGAAAAGTGGTATATTTGCCACCACACCGACGGTGAACATTCCGCCAAATTCTTTTTCATATCCGTTATAAACATTTGGATTCGAGATTAAATAATTCCCGGTAAGTCCGATGTTAGGCATAAATCGCGACTTCATGATTTTTTCGTTTGACCTGGCGATGTTTTCGGCCTGTGTCAGCGCTTTAATCTCAGGGCGGTTATCGATGGCTTCCTCTATCGGAATGAGTTGAGTGATTTTTTCTGTTTCTAAATCCTGATCAGCTAACTTATAAGTTTCATCAAGCGGTATTCCGCATAGTTGATTCAGTGCCATTTTCGAGAGGCTCAGGCCATCCTCTGCTTTGGATAGTGTCATCTCTGCTTCGTTAAGTTTTACCTTTACTTTCAGTGATTCGGCTTTGGTGGCAACCCCTTCTTCGATCATGATGGTTACATTCGAATCAACCTTTGCAATCAGATCGCGGTATTCCTTTGCCAGGGCAACCTTGTTTTCGACTGAAACCACCCGCCAGTAAGCTTCGTCCACTTCAAGCAACAACTCTGTTATTTTATTTTCCTGCTGAGCCTTTGCCAGATTTTCGCCATAAGTGGCAATATTATAAAGTTCCTTTATTTTGCCACCCATGAAAATCGGTTGTGTAAAGCCGATAGTCCCCGCGAAGATGTTTTGAATGTCGAATTCCATGGCGCTTTTGGGTAATAACGCGCTGTTTTTCCACTGAA
>CALMZF010000071.1 GCA_937870645.1 uncultured Paludibacter sp.
GCAACTTTTGCAGCAGTTTTGCCGGTTACTTTTTTCTTTCTCCGCTGATAGGTTCCGGGTAAAATCACATTGATCAGTTTTTTACCCAAAAGTCCCAGTTTTACAGCACAAACCAAAGCTCCCAGACTCAGCAGTACAATCCAGAAATTATAGGTTTCGGGCTTGAACAAAATGGCCACCAAACCGGCAAGTACAACAATTATTAAACTATAAATAATTTTTGATTTCAACAGAGGTGTTTCCAGTGTTTTGAAGCGGGTCAGTCCGTCGAGGAGACCCGAAGCAAAGGAAAGTAACAAAGTCAGCGGGAAAACGAACACAGAGAAGCTGATAACCGGATGGATTATTTCCGGGAAAAAATTGGGGAAAATAAGGTGAAATATCATCAGACCTGGTATCATGGCCACAAAAGTCTGCGAAAGGTGTATGGCTATGGGGTGAATATCCAGACCGAGCAGAAATAATCGCTTGGCAGATACTTTTTCACGGTAGGGTTCAAAAACGGTGTGAGGCAATCCACAGGCAGGACAAACTCCCGTTCCGAGTTCACTTTTTTTCATAACGTAACCACATGGGCGACAACGTACCAATTCTTCATCTATATTCTCAAGCATAATTTTTATTTTTTATTATTTATTGCAAAAATACTAAGATATTGGTAAAAAAAAAGGATTTGAAGAAAAAAAAACAAAGACTGTCGCAAACCGGACAGTCTTTGCAGCAAATATTAAATCTCTGAGTAGCTTAAAGACCCAGGTATGAATTATCAATAAATTTTACACCCAACCCAAGATCCCGACCGCTAATCAAGGTTGTGTTTGAGACAAAAATTCCGGTAAAAGTATTTGCCGAATAAACCTTTGAAACTCCTGCATTGTAATAGGTTATTCCATTTTTGGCTTTATTGGTAGCCAGATATCGTTCGCGTATGAAATTTTCGGCATCGAGTTGGACGTCTGTGGTATTTTCAAGAATAACATTGGTGGATTTGAGCTTACCTGCTGTCATTTCAAAAATCAGTTTTTTAATTTTCAGGGTAGGAGCCAGCGTATTTTCGTAAACAAGTATGGTAGAAGTGGTCAGACTATCCACTTTTACGCAATAGCTTGGAATTTTGCTTTGAATTTCGGTAGCCGAAGCATCTTTCTGATAAAAAATGCCGTTGAGCAGCGTAGAACGGGGTATTACACTCACGTTGCAGATTAGTTTATATTCACCATCGGTAGAGTTATAGCTGATTATGGCATCCCCCACTCTATTGGCCGTTACCTCGCCCTGACCGCCGGTTATCATTTTGACACTGGCAATGGAATCGGCGCTGGAACTAAACCTGAAAGTTTTGTCAAGTACAGTGCCTTTTGTACTGAATACAGGTGTAATTTTGAATGTCTGATTGTAATTTGTCGTTATCGTGGTCACATCCAGGCTCACTGTACCTTTTTCAACAGGTTCGTTGGTTTTGCAAGAAAGAAAAAAAGCACTTGCAAAAAGTAGTGGAATAATAAATTTTTTCATTGGTTTAAGTATTGGTTTGTATCGTTAATCAAATTTTGAAAATTCATGTGAGATTAACTTTTTGTTTCCCATCTTTCAATTTAATACGCCTTACTATGAAGGTAATTTTTCGGATCAGATTACTGATATGTAGTTTTAAACCGGTTTTCTTACTGTCATCAATAATCCTTCGCAGGCATCTTCCAGTAAATCAATAACGTGGATAAAACCGGCATCGTCGCCATAGTATGGATCAGGAACTGCTTCCACCGTATGCAGGCTGCAGTAATCAGATATTTTACAGATTTTCTGTCGTTGCTTCTCTGTCACTGCCCGTTTGCTCAGGGCGTTGATATTCTGATCATCCATGCCTACAATGTAGTCAAATTTCTCAAAATCGGCTTCGGTCACCGGCCGCGAGATATGTGTAATGTCATAGCCCCTCTTTCGGGCATGATTTCGCATACGGGCATCCGCTTTTTCGCCCTCGTGAAAGTCAATCAGTCCGGCCGAATCCACTTCAAAATATTGCGTCAGATTATTGTCTTTCAGTATTTTGTTAAATACGGTTTCGGCCATGGGTGACCGGCAGATATTTCCAAGGCAGACAAACAATACAGCAGTTTTCTCTTTCATCATCATTTCAATATTGAAAACAAAAAAAATAGCAAACTGTTTTTTTCAGCTTGCTATTTTGATTAGTAATTTTTATATGGATAATATCTGCAACACACCAAGCAGGTTTTCATTCACCGGTTTATCGTCCTTGATGGCCTTGGTAAACGGCACATGCACTATTTCGTCGTTCACAATACCTATCATGATGCTTCGCTGTTCGTCCATGAGCGCATCAACAGCTGCCACACCCATGCGGCTTGCCAGTATGCGGTCGTAAGCTGTAGGTGAACCACCCCGCTGGATATGTCCCAGAATAGTTACACGCACATCGTAGCCGGGATATTCCCGGCGCATACGTTCGGCCAAGCCATTGGCTCCGCCGGTAACTTCACTCTCGGCCACAATGACGATACTGCTGTTTTTTGTCTTTCTGAAACCGTTTTGGATCAGTTCGGCCAACTGGTCAACCTGCGTTTCGCGTTCGGGGATGATGGCCGCTTCGGCACCCGAAGCCAGGGCGCTGTTGAGCGCCAAAAATCCGGCATCGCGCCCCATCACTTCAATGAAGAAAAGTCGTCCGTGTGAGGATGCGGTATCACGGATTTTGTCCACAGCCTCTACAATGGTATTGAGAGCTGTATCGTACCCAATGGTCGAATCAGTTCCAAACAAATCATTGTCGATGGTGCCGGGCAGTCCTACGATGGGGATGTTGAACTCCTGAGCAAAT
>CALMZF010000072.1 GCA_937870645.1 uncultured Paludibacter sp.
GGAACTTTATTTTCCTGCAACGATTTCAGCAGATTTTCGCTGTTGGCAATGGGCACTGTTCCATCATCTTTGGTATGAACGATAAAAGTCGGAGGAGTTTTTTTTTTTACCTGAAGTTCGTTGGAATACAGTTTAACCAATTCATCTGAAGGATTTTTTCCAAGTAAATTATCCCGTGAACCTTTATGTGTCAGGTTTTTATCCATAGTCACCACCGGATATCCCAAAATCATGAATGCAGGTCGTTCCTTTTTGTTTTTGAAATGAGTACCAACCGTTGAAGCCAGATGACCTCCTGCCGAAAAACCCATAATTCCGATGTTGTTTTTGTTTATATTCCACTCTTTGGCTCGTTTTTGGATGATCGAAAGGGCGGTTTGAGCATCTTTCAGGGGAATTTCGTGATGACCGTTTGGCATCCGGTAGTAGAGCACAAAAGCTGAAACTCCCAGCTCGTTGAACCAACGGGCAAACTCCTCTCCTTCTTTTATGACCGATACACCAGCATATCCTCCACCCGGACAAATCAGAACGGCTGTTCCGCAGTTATTTTCTTTCGAAGCCGGATAAGCAATCATGCGGGGTTCGCTGATATTCAGCAGAAAGTCTTTATCGCGCCATTTTTCTTCGGTTTGTAACTCATTACTTTCTGTTGGTCCTTTAGGATATAGCATTATTTTTTCCTGTGAAAAAACAAAACCATTCAACATAACGGTGAAAATTGCAGGGAAAATAAGTTTTTTCATATTTATAACGTGATTTTAGTTCCCGAAAGGAGATGAATGCGGTCCGCCCGTGTGATGACAACCGTTTTTACGCCCGATTTAAGCGCTTCAAAAGCATTTTCCAGTTTGGGTATCATCCCACCCGAAATAATGCCCTCAGCAACGAGCTTTTCGAACGTAGCGGGGTTGATATTTTCAATTACACTGTCGTCGTCATTTTCATCCGCCAAAACTCCTTTTTTTTCAAAACAATACATCAGGGTAACTTCGAAATATCTGGCAAGTGCTTTGGCGGCTTCTCCGGCTATGGTGTCGGCGTTTGTGTTCAGTAAGTTCCCTTTTTTATCGTGTGTAAGCGGTGCCAGTACGGGTACTACGCTTTTGGAAATTAAATCAGACAGAATATCGGCATCGACTTGTTTCACATCGCCAACAAAACCGTAATCCACCTCAGCTATCGGGCGTTTTTCAGAACGCATATAATTCAGGTCGGCACCCGTTAATCCCAATGCATTTACACCCAGCGCCTGTAAACCGGCTACAATCTTTTTATTCACCAATCCGCCGTAAACCATCGTAACAACTTTCAGCATTTCTTCATCGGTTACACGCCTGCCGTTTACCATTTTGCTTTCAATACCGAGTTGCGCTGCCAATGCAGTGGCCGAGCGACCGCCGCCGTGTACCAGCACTTTACAGCCTTCAATCAGTGAAAAATCGGTCAGTAACTGTTTCAGACTTTCGGGTTCCTCCACAATCTTTCCCCCGACTTTGATAATGGTAAGAGTAGCACGGCCCCCCAGCCCCCTGAAGGGGGAGTTAGAGTGGGGATTATCAGCATTTTCGGTGTAATTTGTATTTAATTCCATTTTAGTGAAATAGAAGAATATGTGTCGAAATTTTTAACAATTCGGTTAGTATTCCCCCTTCAGTGCCTGTCCCGATTTTTCGGGAGGGTTAGGGGGCAAGGATATTATTAAAACTTCACCAATGAATGTATATCTTTTGCATCACCAAGAAGGGAAATGCCGTTTAATTCCACCAGTTCAATCATAAAACTCACGTAGATTGGATTGTTGCCAAATTTTCGCAGAAGTTGAAGCGCTGCATTGGCGCTTCCGCCGGTAGCCAGCAAATCATCGTGCAAGAGCACTACGTCGTCCGGTTCAATGGCATCTTTATGGATTTCGAGTTCATCTGTTCCATATTCGAGTGCATAATTTATGCTGTAAGTTTCGGCCGGTAATTTTCCCTTTTTTCGCAGCAATACAAATCCGGCATTTAGTTTATAAGCCAGAATGCTTCCGAGCATAAAACCGCGGCTTTCCACTCCTACTACTTTGGTTATTCCTTTGTCCTTGTAGTATTCGTACAGTGTATCGGCAATGTAGTGAAGCACTTCCGCATTTTTCATCGCGGTAGTAATATCCTTAAACTGAATTCCCGGTTTCGGAAAGTCGGGAACGTTGCGGATGGAGGCAATAACCTGTTCTAAATTCATAATTTATTTTTTAAATATTTTCTAATAATCGTTTAATAACAACTTGGGCGGATATTTCGCGGTTGGCAGCCTGGGGAATAACGATAGATTGCGGACTTTCAATCACATCGTCAGTCACAATCATATTACGCCTCACCGGCAGGCAGTGCATAAAATACGCATTGTTGGTAACCGCCATTTGCCGGTCGGAAACGGTCCAGTTGCGGTCAGTTGATAGGATTTTTCCGTAGTTTGGATCCTGATAAGCCGCCCAGTTTTTGGCATAAATAAAGTCCGCTCCTTCGAAAGCTTTCATCTGGTCATATTCCACGCGAGCTCCACGCACAAATTTTTCACTCAATTCATACCCTATGGGGTGTGTGATGACAAATTCCACATCGGCTTCGTTCATAAAGTCGGCAAACGAATTTGGAACTGCCTGCGGCAAAGCCTTTGGGTGTGGCGCCCACGTGAGTACTACTTTGGGGCGGGCAGTTTTTTTATATTCTTCAATGGTAATCAAATCGGCAAAAGCCTGCAAGGGATGACCCGTAGCTGCTTCCATACTGAAAACAGGCTTTCCGGAATATTGAATGAATTGATTAATAATGGTTTCCTGATAATCAAATTCCTTGTTTTCAAACTGTGCAAAAGCCCTCACTCCGATAATATCGCAGTAGGTTCCCATTACAGGAATGGCTTCCAGAATGTGTTCCGGCTTTTCACCGTCCATAATTACGCCCCGCTCGGTTTCCAGCTTCCAGGCACCCTGATTAATGTCGAGCACCATCGTATTCATTCCCAGGTTCATTCCGGCTTTTTGGGTACTCAGTCGCGTGCGCAGGCTGGAATTAAAAAACACCATTAGCAGTGTTTTATTTTCACCCAGCTGCTTGTAGGCATACCGGTTATTCTTTATTTCAAGTGCTTCTTTTACAGC
>CALMZF010000073.1 GCA_937870645.1 uncultured Paludibacter sp.
ATTTTTAGTTAACGGACGGTCTGTTCGGGGAATTACAAATTTTTGTTTAATAGGCAGAGTAGGAGGTTTCTCAGTGGGGATGACCGTCGTATCCACTTCTTCCGTATATTTTTCTTTGGTAGTAATGGTGTCGGTCACAACAGTAGATAATCCTGTCGAATCGTTTTCTTCGGTAATCTCTATAATTGTGTCATTCACAAAATTTGATCCCGGAGATTTATCGACTTTTATGGAGTGTGCAGGTGCAAAACCATAAAAGAGCAACATACAGCTTGTAAATAGTATCGTGTTTTTAATGAATTTCATCTTCCAATCTCATTCTAAGAAAATTATCAATGAGAACCTTCATGGTTTTGCAATTTCTCTTTGGTTGACAGCATGCCGCAGGCTGCGTGAACATCTTCACCGCGTGAACGGCGGATGGTGGTGATTATGTTGTTGTTATTTAGATAATTGCGAAAAAAATCCATTTTTTCAGGGCTGGAACTTTTCAGCTCAATGCCCGGTATCTCATGAAATCGTATCAGATTTAGCCGGCAGTCCAGTCCTTTCAGCATTTTTGCCAGTTCTACGGCATGCCGGATGCTGTCATTCAGTCCGTCGAACATGGTATATTCGAACGATAATCTTCGTTGATGTCTGAAATCATGCTTACGTAGCTCAGCAATAACTTTCTCAATAGGATAAGCCTTTTCCATTGGAATCAGTTTCTCCCGTTCCTCACTGAAGGGGGAATGCAGGCTGATGGCCAGGTGGCAATCCGACTTTTCAAGAAAAACTTTCATGCCCGGAAGAATGCCGATGGTTGAAACAGTTATTCTGCGTGGACTCCACGCAAAACCCCAGTTAGCGGTAATTATTTCGAGCGATTTCAGCAGGGTCAGCAAATTTTCCATCGGTTCGCCCATGCCCATAAATACGATATTGGTCAGCTTGTCGGAATCGGGCACAGAAAGGATCTGATTAATGACGTCAGCCGGACTGAGATGAGCGCTGAAGCCTTGTTTGCCGGTCATGCAGAACGAACAGTTCATTTTACAACCAACCTGTATCGAAACACACAGAGTGGCGCGGTCTTCGTCTGGAATATACACCGTTTCGATGTAATGTCCCATTTCAGTTTTGAAGAGAAATTTTTTAGTCCCGTCATCCGATACTTCTGTATGTGCAGGTTCATAGCATCCAACTTCGTATTTTTCACTCAGGATTTTCCGGTTCTTGACCGATATATTACTCATTTGGTCTATCGAGCCAATTTTCTTTTTATAAATCCATTCGGCTATTTGCTTGGCAGTAAATGACGGCATGGACAATTCTGCAGCAATCTCTTTCAATTCGTCGATTGATTTACCTATAAGTGCTTGTTTTCTCATTGTTTATTGTATGAACTTTCACAAAATTACGATAATTCGACGGAAAATAAAAACGGAATGAAGTATATCCATTCCGTTTTATAATGTCTTAGGAAAATTATACGAATTTCCTCTTAATAGAAATTAGAGCGATTGTCAACTATCTTATATTTTTCTTTCAGTTTTTCCATCAGGGTGTATGGCAATGAATATGCCATGCGCGAGTCAAGTTGTGCGGATTCCATTTTGGCATTGAACGGGGAGTTGTCGGCCACTCTTGCACCGGGCAGAATAACGTAAACACCGGCGTTTCCTTTGAGTGGAGCAGATACTTTGCCGGTAGGGAGTACTGAAGCTTTGCCAATCACATAGGGTTCGAAACCGGCTTCGCCCAGTTGATAACCGGCAAAATTAACCGCAGGGGCTGTTTTTACCTCTGTATTGAGTGCCGGAGCAAGTGTTTCCAGTGTTGGGTATTTGGCCAGTAACGTGCTTAGGTTTTTAATCATCAAGTCAGCTTTTTTGTCTTTAATGATTTCAGCTTTCAGTTGAGCAGATGCCTGTGCTACTGTTTTATAACCTTCTTCGTTAATTTCGGTTGTGGTGGCTACTATAAATTGTGTGCCGCAATCGAACACATCGGATACGGTACCTTTTTTATTTTCAAAAGCCCAGCGAACTACCTGGCGTGATTGTGGCACGGCATTAACCCGGTCAGAGTTTTTGAGCAATCCGATGGCCGGATTAATCACATATCCTTTTTGTTTTGCATTGGCTTCGAATTTTTCGAGGGAGGTACTGTTGGCGGCAAATTCTTTGGCACCATTGTAAATTTTGCTGTACGACTGACTGCTTGGGGTCACTTTGCGTTCAAGAATAGCCAGTTTCACTTTGCGGCGTGCAGGTGTTTTTTCGGTTGCCTGCATGATCTGGATACCCTGAGCTGAGGTAACCTTGAAGATTTCATTGGTCGGTTTTGAAAAAGCCGGACCGGTAATTTCTTTTCCCACAGAGCCTTCTGTAATCCAGCCTATTTCACCACCATTGGCAGCCGTTTCTTTTACCGCTGAGTATTTCATGGCCATATCGGCAAATGTGGATCCTGATTTGAGGGCACCGATAATGCTGTCAGCCTTTTTTTCGTCGTTACCGGCCAGGAATATGTGGCGCAGCTTCACCGAGTCGGACTGCATGATACCGGATTCCATTACGCGTGCCATGGTGTAGGTGTTATTTTGGAATACTGGACCATATATAGCACCCGTAGCATTTCCGAAAGCAAAGTCTTTCAGGCTGGCCGGAACTGATTTCTCGGAGTAAAGGCGACCATCGTAGCTGATGTCCGATTCCGAATTAACTACTGCGGCAACATCTGTAGTGGTTTTGAATTCTTCGCTAACTTTTTTGATCCATTCCTCTGCTTCTTTGAAATCTTCCTGAAGTGGTACAACGTCAAAGGCGACATAATTGATGGAGCGGTTGGCTTCCTGTTTGAAATTTTCTTTTTCCTTGTTGTATCTTTCTTTAATTTCGGCATCAGTAACCTTTATGGCAGAATCTGAAACAGCAAAATAGGGCTGCATTACATAGTTGACGTCAACCGAAGTTTTGCGGGCATCATAGTTGTATTTTGCTTCTATGGTGTTTGAACCTACAGATTTCGAAATCAGAGCGGCATATTTTTCCTGAAGAATGGCATTTTTTACGGCTTTTTCCCAGAATAACCAATAGTTTTTTGCCTCTTTTAATTGTTCGGCATCTCCATTGGAAGCTCCAAAAATATTATTATAGAATTTCAGCAGATTAGCCGGGCTGAACTGTCCTTTTTCGTCCATGAAAACCCTGCGCTGCATGATTAGCGGATGAATATTTTTTCCTATCAGGCGGTCGGTAAGTTCGTCCTTACTTACACTTAAACCCAGTTTTTTGGCTTCCGAAGCAAGAATTCTCTCGTTTACCATATTGTCCCATACCGAAGTACGCAGTTGGGCGTTTTGTTCTTCGGTGAAATCGCTTTGTCCGGTTTCTATTTTATACACATTGGTCATCTGCTCAATAGCGGCCGAAAACTCACTGATATTAATTTTTTCTCCGGCAATTTCAGCCACGTTTTGTCGGGCCTGATGAAAAAGTGTAGAACCTGAATTTAAAAAGTCACCAATGATAAATGCTAATAATGCAGTACCTACAATGACTGCAAGTAATACTCCTTTGCTTCTGATCTTGTCTAATGTTGCCATTTTATTAATAAATTGATAAATATTTTTTATAGTTTTTAATTCTTAAATTTTGAGGGCACGAATATACAAAAAATTTGGGTATTCCCGTGCTTTTTTTAGTAATTATTTACGACAGACATTGATTTCCAACGGGATAAGCTCTGTTACTGTTAGTTGTTTACGAGCAGTTTAACCATCTCTATCCGGTTGTTGGTTACTTTTACACATTTGAATGTGAAATTTTCAATTCGGATAATTTCATTGAGTTTGGGAAAGTGCTGATGTATGTGCAAAATATATCCTGCTATGGTTGTGTAATCATCAGATAGCGGTATGTTCAGGTTGAAAAGTTTGTTGACTTCTTCCACTTCGAGCCTTCCGGCAAAAAGGTATTCGTTTTCGCCCGTTTTTTCGGCCGTGTACCCCCGTATGTCGTGTTCGTCTTCAATATCTCCGAAAATTTCTTCCATAATATCTTCGAGGGTGACAATTCCGGCTGTTCCGCCAAATTCATCCACCACCACAGCTATGCTTTTCTTTTCGCTCATAAATAGCTTCATCAGTTTTTGAGCAGCCATATTTTCAGGCACTATGGGTATCTGGCGGATGTATTTTGTCCAGTCCTTGCGGTGCTCAAACATTTCGGACGAGTGAATGTAACCGGTAATATTGTCAATATCGCCCTTATAAATGATTATTTTCGATAATCCGGTTTCGATAAATGTTTGTTTCAAAATGTTGACGTCCACACCATATTCCAGAGCCACAATTTCGGTTCGGGGCACAAAGCAGTCACGCAATTTCACGGTCGAAAAATCCAGGGCTTTCTGAAAAATTTTCACTTCATGTTCCATCTCTTTCTGGTCGTTTTTTGTGTCAAGATTTTCCTGTAGCAGGTAGTTGAGGTCAATGCGTGAGAAAACATTTTCTTCGGTCGAGGCCGGCAAACTGATTTTGAAAAGACTGAAAAACTTGCTGGATGCCCACGAGCTGAACCAGGAAATGGGATATAAAACTATGTAGAAAAACAGCAAAACCCACGAGAAAAGTCTCAACCACATGTTGGGATTGATTTTGAAAAATGCCCTGGGCAGAAATTCGCCAACAATAATAATCACTACTGTGGCAATGGTTATTTGCAATAAAATGCTGATAAAAGGGCTTAAAGCTCCCTCGAATGCGAATGTGAGCGACTCTGTTATGAGCAAACCAAAAACTACCATGCTCAGAAACTTACCCACAAGCATGGTGGAAATAAATTGCTGAGAATTTTTGAAAAATATCGAAATAATGGAGGAAGTAAGATTATTGTATTTCTTATCTAATTCGAATCTCAACTTATTGGATGAAATAAAAGCGACCTCCATTCCGGAGAAGAAGGCCAAACAAATTAGCGATATGATAATGTTACTGACGTAGATCAACGGTATGCAATTTTTTGTACTTAAATTTTTAGAAATCAAAGTCTGCCAAAGTCATTATTTCGGATCAATTTCTTTGCAAAGATACAATATTTTAAGCTTTTACCATACGTTCGGCTGAAAAATATACTGAAGATTAAACCGGGAAAAAATAGTGGAAAAATTTATTTTTATTTAACCAAAACTTCTGAAAAGCCCTATATTACTACTGATTACAGAACAATCGGTATAATTAATATTTAAAAATTGTTCCCCCTTGTTTGCACTTACCGAAAAAAACCGTATCTTTGCATCCGCTTTTTGAGAAAATGAGCTAGTAGCTCAGCAGGTAGAGCACATCCCTTTTAAGGATGGGGTCCTGGGTT
>CALMZF010000074.1 GCA_937870645.1 uncultured Paludibacter sp.
TGTCGTAGTATTCGGTTGCTTTTGTAAAGTTACGGTCATTGAAATAGCCGTCACCAATACGGTTGAGGGCATCAGCATAAGCCGGTGCAGCCGTATTATTTTCTTCTCGTATGTATTTCAGAAACCAGTTGAGGGCTTCACTGTATTTTTTTTGTTTGAAATTGGCATATCCCATTCCATAATATCCCTGCGTGTAATTGTTATTTTTCGGAGCATCGGATTGATTGAAAAATGTCTGCAAATCGGAGGCTGATTTGGCAAATTCTCCGGTGCGGTAGTAGCTTTCGGCGCGCCAGAAATATATATCAGTCAGGTATTTTCCCTGCGGGGCCGATTGCAATGCCTTGCTGAAATAATCAGCTGCTTTTACATAATTGCTTGCTGTAAATGCTTCGGTACCCAGTTGATATTCCAGGTATTGCTTTGTTTCGCGCAGTTTGGGAGTGAGATTTTTTATTTTCGATACCGAACGGTAAGCCGACTGATAATCTTTTGAAGTCAGATACACGGTAGAGAGATAATCGTAAGCCTGATCCACTTTCGGGGAAGTGGGAAATTCGGTGATAAATTGCTCAAAGGCCTTGATTGATTCGCCGAAAGCAGAACTTGTCTCATAAGTTGTGAGTGCATAGTTAAACAGCGCTTCTTCACGTACAGCTGCATTAAACCGGGTCCGTGTAGCCGTTTCATAAGCCATTTTGGCATTCGGGATATCACCCAGTTTTATGTAAGCATTCCCCAACTGCAGGTAAGCACTTTCGCTCATTTCATCGTCACCGGTCGTAACTTTCGAAAGATATTTCACGGCTTCCTGTGCCATGTCGGTCTTCAGGCAACTTACACCCAGGTAATACATATCGGCACGCAACACCTGTGCAGCGGTTTTTTCGTATTTTTTCAGATTATCCAGTGCTTTGGGATAATTGCCGTCGGCGTAGGCTTTTTCGCCCAGTATCCGGTAGATTTCGGCATTGTTTTTATTGTTTGGGAATTTTTTAAGCAGTTTTTCAGCCCGTTTTTCCACTTCATTATATTCTTTGTTGGCATAATAAATCTGAGTAATGTAATACGGTGCAACATCCTCAAATTCGGGATGATTTTCTACCGCCAGCAAGTCGGGCAGGGCAGCAGCATAATTGCCCAGCTGATACTGACAGTAACCGGCATAGTACTTAGCAGTAGCCTGATAGCGGGTGTCCAGCGTTTTCAGTGTGTTGAATATGTCGAGTGCTTTTTGGGTATTGTCTGTGGCCAGATTGGCATATCCGCGGCAGTAAAGCAGGTCTGTTCTTTCGCTGTCAATGAGATGAGTTTCATCTACCATTCTGAAACTATTCAGCGCCTGCAGGTAGTTTTTTGCTTCGTATTCCAGCATACCGAGCATAAAATGCATACGGTCCATGTAGGGTGTATAGGGATGTTTTTCCAGGTATTCCTTCAGTCTGAGTTTAGCATCCTGCTGACGAAGTTCATAAATATTGGAACATAAATAGTACTCGGCTTCCACTATCATCCCGGCATCGGTGGGCGCGGTGTTTTTCAGAAATTCTTCAAAGTTTCGATACGATGCAGCATATTTTCGCTGGTTGAAGAGCTCCTTGCCCTGATGAAACAGCAAATCGGGTTGCGTAAATTCAAGCGTATGCTGAGCCGTGCTAACACCGCAAATAATCGTAATCAGTGCGGTTATAAACAGTTTTTTTGCCATAATTATTGTTGTTTTTTTCTTTTTATTGATAAATAAATCTAAGCGCTGAATATTTCCTTTTTCCCGGAATGTTGTTCGATAAACATCCCGACGGCTTTTTTTATTGAATTTAAACCGAAAAGAGCGGGATTTATTTCCCTGATGGGCAGAAAAAAGCATTCTTCCACATCGTCGGCCGGCAATATCCGGCTATAATCTTCCAGTTTGCATTCAAAAAACAAATCCATGGTGGGAATATCCATGCCAGAATAAACGTAGTCATTTGGTAATGAAAACAGGTATTTAACAGCAATGGCTTTTACGCCGATTTCCTCTTCTATTTCGCGGGCAACGCCTTGCTCGGCTGTTTCGTTGTAATCAATAAATCCGCCCGGTAAATCCAGTGTGCCTTTGGCTGGCTCGTGTGCGCGGCGGCAAACCAGCAGGTCACCGTCGTCATTGCGGATAAATGCAGCTGTAGCGGCCGAAGGGTTAATGTAATAGATAAATCCGCACGAATTACACGTTTTTGATTTTATATTGTGCTGATTGAATTGACCGGAGCCACATACAGGGCAAAATTTAAAGAGGGTGGAAAAATTCATAACTGGTATTGTTTTTGAGTTTTACAAAGATAATCAATTGCTGTTAAAGGAAAAAACAAATTCACCGGCTTCGCCGTATTTGAACCCTCAGTTACAGCTTTTGATAATCATCTCAGCCTAAATGTTGATAAGTAATGTGAAAATAGCAGCTGTTTCGACAGAAATGTAGTATTTTTGTAAAAATTATTTAATCATGTCGCGATATCTTTCCTATCAACTTGACGATGATGCCGGAGAACTGGTTTCCCGCTTCGAAAAATACCTCTCGGGCACTGCTACAGGCTATTTTGATGTGGACGAAATGGAACGGATTGTAGAGTATTATTTGCTCTACGGCCGCACCAAAGATTCGCTCAATGC
>CALMZF010000075.1 GCA_937870645.1 uncultured Paludibacter sp.
GCTTTTTCTTCATCGTTCAATTTATAATCGATGATTTCTTCAACACCGTTTTTACCAAGTACTACAGGCACACCGATACAAATATCGTTTTGGCCGTATTCACCTTCGAGTGAAACACAACAAGGAACGATTTTTTTCTGATCGTGAATAATGCTTTCAACAACATAAGCTGCTGCAGCTCCCGGAGCATACCAGGCTGAAGTTCCAAGTAACGCGGTAAGCGTAGCACCACCTACCATTGTGTCGGCAACAACTTTTGCAAGAGCATCTTTATCGAGCAAGTCAGCAACCGGACGACCTTTATAGTTAGCAAAACGTGTCAGAGGTATCATGGTTGTATCACCGTGACCACCAATAACAGTTCCTTCCACTTCGTTGGCATTGGCATTGAGTGCCTTACTCAAATAACATTTGAAACGTGAGCTATCCAGCGCTCCACCCATACCGATAATACGGTTTTTTGGAAGACCGGTAGATTTCAGGGTCAGGTATGTCATTGTATCCATCGGATTGCTCACAATAACCAGGATAGCATTTGGTGAAAATTTCAGGATATTATCAACAACACTTTTTACGATACCGGCATTCACACCGATAAGTTCTTCGCGTGTCATTCCCGGTTTACGGGGAATTCCTGAGGTTATAACAACAACATCAGAATCGGCAGTCTGAGCATAATCACTGGTACAACCCACGATATTAGTATCAAAACCAAGTAGTTGAGCAGTCTGCATCATATCCAGGGCTTTACCTTCCGAAACGCCTTCTTTTACATCGAGCATTACAACCTGATCGGCTACTTCATTAAATGCAAGCACATTTGCACATGTGGCGCCCACATTTCCGGCACCTACAACAGTTACTTTAGACATAATAATTTTATTTTTAATTTGTTAGTAAGAAAATTCAATTCAGTAGAACTTATTAAACGCTTTCACCTGCGGTTTGTTCATCCTTTCAGGGTGCAAAGTTACAAAATATTCATCCGATTAAAGAAATTTTTCTTTAATTAATCTGGTAATGTTATACAAATTATGTTAAAACGATTTTTTTCAAGTCATCCCGCTGTTATTCAGTCACTTCCACATGCTCCGCTTGTATATCTCCGGAAAGAAATATGGATGCTGAGGAGGAGAATTTACCGGGATTTTCGGTAGTGAGGTAACGACAATGACCGTTTTTGGAACATTTCTCATCCATTTCGGGATGACGGTGCAGATAATCGGCCAGACTGCGGGCTACGATTTCACCCTGCGAAATGATTGTTACCCCCCGGGGCAATTCCCGGGCTATTTTGTCGTACAGCAACGGATAATGGGTACATCCCAATATCACGGTATCTATCTGCTTATCGTTGTTAAAAAGATTTTGGATATTTTTTTTCACAAAATAATCGGCTCCTTCATGCAGGTGTTCGTTATTTTCGATCAGGGGCACCCACATGGGGCAAGCTTCTGATGTTACCTGTATGTCGGGGTTAATTTTATGAATTTCGAGCGGGTAAGAGTCCGACAACACGGTGCCGCTGGTAGCCAGCAATCCGATATGATTGGTTTTGGTCAGCTTACCAACCTCTTCAACCGTAGGCCGAATTACGCCAAGCACTCTGCGGTTTGGGTCAATAATGGCCAGATCGTTTTGTTGAATGGTTCTCAGCGCTTTTGCAGAGGCAGTATTGCATGCCAGGATTACCAGTTGACAGCCCTGACCGAAGAGATATTCCACACATTGCAGCGTAAACCGATAAACCACTTCGAAAGATCTCGTTCCGTAAGGCGTACGGGCATTATCGCCCAAATATAGATAATCGTAACCGGGCAATTCCCTGCGTATCTGCTCCAGGATAGTAAGTCCTCCATACCCCGAATCGAAAACACCTATTGGTCCGGAAATTTTTGTCATGATTGATGGTGATTAAGCCCCCCTGCCCCCCAAAAGGGGGTTCAAGAAAAGACAGTTATTTGATATTTGATATTGAGTTATTGGTGATTTGTTGAAGCGTTGAAGCGTTGAAAATAAACTATTAACTTGTCTACTTGTAACTGACTATTACCCTATTAACTATAAATAGTCTTTTGTCCTTGTTCTTTTGTCCTTGTTCTTTTGTCCTTGTTCTTTTGTCTTTGTTCTTTTGTCTTTGTTCTTTATTCTTTGTTCTTTGATCTTTGTTCTTTCTTAATCAAACATCTGTCCGGCATTGTTGCTCAACTGCACCATTTTGTCATATTCTTCGGGTGTCAAATCCAGGAAATAATAATTCTGTGGATTCATGATTTCGCCTTTGTAG
The DNA here is from genome assembly GCA_937870645.1 of uncultured Paludibacter sp. GTDB lineage: Bacteria > Bacteroidota > Bacteroidia > Bacteroidales > Paludibacteraceae > UPXZ01. The sequence goes on from CALMZF010000075.1 coordinate 2,288, forward strand.
TGCACCTCGTAGTGCAGGTGTGGGCCGGTGGATTTACCGGTGTTGCCTACCAGACCGATAACTTCACCCCTGTTGACTGTCTGTCCTGCATTTACCGAAATGGTATGCATGTGTGCATAAAGTGTAACATAACCAAATCCATGATCAATCTCCACACAGTTACCATATCCCTGCTGCCAGCCGGCACTCAGCACCCGCCCGTTGCCGGTGGCGTAGATATCCGTTCCTGTGGGTGCCGTGAAATCCATCCCGGCATGAAACCGGCGTGAATGATAAATGGGATCCATACGCATACCGTAGCCCGATGCCACACGGGTAAGATCTTTATTGGCAACCGGTTGGATAGCCGGAATAGCTTCGAGCATTTTTTCCTTGTTTTGAGCGAGTACCACTATCTCATCGTATGATTTTGACTGAACGTAGAGTTGTTTTTTCAATTCGTTCAGTTTTTTGGTGGTTTCCACCACTATCTGCGAATTGGTCATGCGGAGCAACTGTTCGTAGTAATCGGCATTCGTATTTGCAGTTCGGCGGACTTCATAAGGAATGGGTTCGGCTTGAAATACCACCCGATAGAGGTTATCATCACGTTGCTGTAAATCGGTAAGTATTCCCTGAATGTCGGACATTTGACCCTGGAGGGCTTTATACTGACCTTCCATACGGCTTTTCTGCAGGGAAATTTCTTTTTCGCGGGGCGATTTAATAATGGAAACGAACAAAAAGAAAAATAATAATCCCAAAAATATACCCGACATAGCATGAAACAGCACCTGCTTGAGCCTGTAGGCCAGGTTAATCTGAATTTCCTCGTAATCAAGTGTTTCGGAATTGAAATAAAATTTCTTTTTAGCCATAAAAAAAGGGATAAAAAACAGTAAAAACAGGAAGAAAGATGTTTGTTGAATGTATTTTTACAATCAAATACACCTGTTTTTACAGTAATATTGATGCAAAAGTAATAATTTTGAAGTACTTTTGCACCTTATATTGATAAATATTAACGGGTTGGCTATTTGGATGAATAAGAAGCAAATAGCAATTTACTAAAACTAAAAAATCATTAGATTTAAATTCACTATGACATCAAAAGAGATCAGACAGTCATTCCTCGATTTTTTCGAATCACACGGGCATAAAATTGTACCTTCGGCACCCATGGTTATAAAAGATGACCCAACGCTGATGTTCACCAATGCGGGAATGAACCAATTCAAAAATATTATTCTCGGTAATGACCCAATAAAATATCCCCGCGTGGCCGACTCGCAGAAATGCCTTCGCGTAAGCGGCAAGCACAACGACCTGGAAGAAGTGGGACATGACACCTATCACCACACCATGTTCGAAATGCTCGGCAACTGGTCATTCGGCGATTATTTCAAGAAGGAAGCCATTACCTGGGCGTGGGAATACCTCACCGAAGCGCTGAAACTGGACAAAAACCGCCTGTATGTAACCGTTTTTGAAGGTTCGGAATACGAAAAACTGGAACGTGACAACGAGGCTGCCGAAATCTGGTCGCAGTTTCTTCCGGCAGACCGCATTATCAACGGAAACAAAAAAGATAATTTCTGGGAAATGGGCGACACAGGTCCCTGTGGTCCGTGTTCCGAAATACATATCGATATCCGCCCCGATAGTGAGCGTGCCAAAGTCGACGGACTTAGTCTGGTGAACCAAAGCCATCCTCAGGTCATTGAAATCTGGAACAACGTATTCATGCAGTTCAACCGCAAAGCCGATGGTTCGCTCGAAGAACTTCCCGCCAAGGTAATTGATACGGGAATGGGTTTTGAACGCCTTTGTATGGCCATTCAGGGCAAAACTTCGAACTATGACACCGATGTTTTTCAGCCCGTCATTGAAGAAATAGGCAAACTCAGCCAGATTAAATACGGCAATTCGGAGAAAACAGACATTGCCATGCGCGTAATAGCCGACCATATTCGCACCATCGCCTTCTCCATTGCCGATGGTCAGCTGCCCTCCAATGCTAAAGCCGGATATGTAATCCGACGGATTTTACGACGTGCTGTACGCTATGGATACACATTCCTTGGACATCGTCAGGCCTTTATGTACCGGTTAATGCCGGTTTTGTGCGAAGTGATGGGAGGTGCATACCCCGAACTCACAGCTCAAAAAAGTCTGATTGAAAAAGTGATGAAAGAAGAAGAGGAAGCATTCCTGCGTACACTGGAAACAGGGATAAAACTTCTGGATAAGGTGATGGACGATGCCTCAAAATCAAATAAGAAAGAAATTTCAGGCGTAGATGCGTTTACGCTATATGACACTTTCGGGTTCCCGCTGGATCTGACTGAACTTATTCTACGCGAACACAACTTCACGGTCAATATCAATGAATTCAATGCAGAGATGCAAAAACAAAAAGACAGGGCCCGCAACGCAGCAGTCGTGGAAACCGGCGACTGGGTTACCGTACGCGAAGGCGACAGTGTGTTTGTAGGTTATGACAAAACGGAAACCGAAACTGAAATTCTCCGTTATCGAAAGGTACAACAAAAAGCCATCTCTTTTTACCAGATTGTGTTGTCAGAAACCCCGTTTTATGCCGAAATGGGCGGTCAGGTTGGCGATAAAGGGTGGCTTACAGCCAATGATGAGAAAATTGAAATTTTTGATACAAAAAACGAAAACAACCTGACGGTACATTTAGCCAATCAACTGCCTGCTGATGTGAATGTAAGATTGAAAGCAGCAATTAATGTGGAAAAACGCAAGGATACCGAACGGAATCATTCCGCCACACACCTGCTGCACGAAGCTTTACGTGAAGTGCTTGGCAAACACGTGGAGCAGAAGGGTTCCTATGTAAGTCCCGAAAGTCTGCGTTTTGACTTTTCACATTTTCAAAAACTGACTACCGAAGAATTGCGCGCCGTTGAAAAAATAGCCAACCGTAAAATCCGCGAGAACTACCCGCTGCAGGAAAGCCGTCACACACCGATTGCCGAAGCGCAGGGAATGGGAGCGATGGCTCTTTTCGGCGAGAAATACGGTGAAACGGTTCGTGTCATCCGGTTTGGCAATTCCATCGAACTCTGCGGCGGTACTCACGTACAGGCTACGGGCGAAATCGGTATGGTCCGCATCGTTTCCGAAAGTTCCATTGCTGCAGGTATCCGCCGCATTGAGGCAATAACCGGACAAGCTGTGGAAAAATTACTGGATTTACAACAGGATACACTGACAACAGCCAAAGAATTATTCAACAATACTCCCGACCTGACTAAGGCCATACAGAAAACCCTGGAGGAAAACAGCGAACTGAAAAAACAGGTGGAAAGCAATTTGCATGAACGAATTATGACGCTCCGTGACAAACTAATAGCCAATGCAAAAGATGAAAACGGAGTGAAAGTAATCCGTTTCCGTACCGAATTATCAACTGATGCCATTAAAACATTGGCGTTCCAGATTAAAAATGTGGTTGGTGATAAGTTGTTTGTTGCTATCGGAAGCATTTATGACGGGAAACCATCGTTAACAGTGCTGCTTTCCGAAGACCTGGTGGCACAAGGCTACAACGCGGTAAATATTACCCGTGAAGCTGCAAAATGCATTCAGGGAGGCGGCGGCGGACAACCGTTCTTTGCAACAGCCGGAGGAAAAAACCCCGAAGGACTGGACAAAGCAATGGAAATGATGAAGTTGTAGGCTTCGGGGATATCCTATAAACGCATTCAAACAAACCAACAATAGAAAAGTCCGCTGCACGAATTGCAACGGACTTTTTATTTTTCTGTACAATCATAAAGCCTTCCCGGTGTCCGGCGTAGTATCCGGGTCACTTAGTTACAGGCGTTTGAT
>CALMZF010000076.1 GCA_937870645.1 uncultured Paludibacter sp.
AGTATTTGTCTCAATACTTATAATCTTTCAGTTGTTCCTGTAGCCTTTTACGGGCCAGGAAAATGCGGCTTTTTACTGTACCAATGGGTAAATCCATCTTCTGAGCAATTTCTTCATACTTGTAACCCTGTACATGCATGGAAAAAGGAACACGATATTCATCTGCAAATGAAGCAATGCTGTTGCTGATTTCTCCAAACGAGAAAGCACCTTCAGGGGTGTCAAAACCGGAATTCTGCGGCAAATTCAAATGATGTAAATCTTCTGTCCTGTCAAATACAGTTTGATTGCGAACGATCTTACGATAATTGTTGATGAAAATGTTTTTCATAATCGTTAGCACCCAACCCTTGAAATTTACATTGTTGGTAAATTTGTCCTGATTGTCCAACACTTTTAATGTGGTGTCTTGCAGTAAGTCCTCGGCATCATCACGATTTAGCGTTAGCGAAAAAGCGAAATTACGCATGTTGTTTTGTAACGCTACAAGGTCTTTTTCAAAGTGAAAATTTTCCATTTCGTTTTTAATTTAGTGTGTGAATAAATTTTTTAAAAACGAATTCTTTTTTTGAAAAAAGACTTCTTCTTCTCAGAAGTAGTCATGTGATTGTCAGTTATCTATACTGAATAATATCGTATAAAAGAACTCTTTTGGAAAAAAGGGAATTTTTTCCGATACAAATATAAACAATAATTTTTTAATTTCACTATATTTGTGCAAATTATTATTGACCAATGAAGAAAATTTTCACATTATTAACTATTGCTCTGTTTGGAGTACTTCCACAGGGTGTTGCAGCTAACAAGCTTTATTTTTCCATCGATTTGAAAAAAAATGTAGGAAGTACCACCTGGGTTTATATTCAAAAAGGATTTGAAGAAGCTAAAAATTTGAAGGCGAGTACGATAATTATAGAGATGAATACCTACGGTGGAGAGGTGGTGTATGCCGACTCAATCCGTACCAAAATACTCAACAGCGATATTCCGGTCTATGTTTTTATCGATAATAATGCAGCTTCGGCCGGAGCGCTGATTTCTATTGCCTGTGATAAAATATATATGCGGCGAGGAGCAACCATCGGAGCGGCTACCGTGGTCAATCAGACGGGTGAGAAGATGCCCGATAAATACCAGTCGTACATGCGGGCCACCATGCGTGCCACTGCCGAAGCGCACGGTCGGGATACGGTAGTAAATGGTACCGATACTACTTTTACCTGGAAGCGTAATCCACTGATAGCCGAAACCATGGTGGATGAACGTACCGTGGTGCCCTATGTGAGCGAAGCGG
>CALMZF010000077.1 GCA_937870645.1 uncultured Paludibacter sp.
TACTCACCAAGTCGAACCGGATACTTCGCGACCTGGACCTGCTGATAAGAATAAATCAAAAATCAAAATGTGTGGTACAGATGACACTCACCACTTTTGATGAGGATTTGTGCCGTATTGTGGAGCCCAATGTGAGCACTACCCGGGAACGGTTTGAGACGCTGAAAATAATGCGTGATAATGGCATTCCAACTATTGTGTGGCTTTGCCCGATTTTGCCTTTTATCAATGATACGGAAGAAAATCTGACCGGTATTCTCAACTATTGCATAGAAGCCGGTGTGAAGGGGATACTTTGTTTTGGATTTGGAGTGACCCTACGCGAGGGTGACAGGGAGTATTATTACAGCAAATTGGATGAGCATTTTCCGGGAATAAAGGAAAAATATCAGCATAAATATGGAAACGCTTATGAAGTCATGAGCGAGAATAATCCTGCGCTGATGAAACTTTTTCTTGAAATATGTAATACTAATCACATCCTGTCCGATACCCGGCAGATATTCAGTTATCTGAGTGAATTTCCGTTTAAAAATAATGATAGGCAGCTTGATTTATTTGAATCTGTTTGATTTTTGTAAATTAGCAAATAAAGGCTTACCTTTGTCTGACTTAAATGAAAATCTAATCTATAAATTATCGCTATGAAATTATCACGACTATTCAGCCTGATATTGCTTTGTATGTCTCTTTTCGGAGCTCAGGCACAGGGGGTTCCGTTATCTCCATTCCCCAAATCAAAACCCGGGAAAAACAAACCCTTTGACACCACCCCAACTTCCTTCAGCAGGGGGAAGAAAACCGCCGATAAGGACGCTGTCGCTTTGCTAAAATCAAAACTAAGCATTTCTGCTACCGGAGTAGAAATTTTAATCGGTAAAAATGGCGATGCTAATGTAGCTTCAGTAGCTTCAGAAATCCCTGCCGTAAAAGAAGGGTATTACCTGAAAGTTGAACCCGGAAAGGTGACCATTGCCGGAACTGACAGCGTTGGAACCTACTACGGAGTTCAAACTTATCTTCAAATTGCAGCTGCCCCACAAGTGATGTCGGTGACCATCAAAGATTTCCCTAACGTGATAGAACGTGGTTTAGTGGAAGGTTTCTACGGAAATCCGTTTTCACAAGCCGACCGTATCCGTCAGTTTGAGTTTTACGGACAAAACAAGATGAACGTCTATATCTATTCACCCAAAGATGATCCCTACCACAACAGCCAATGGGCTGTTAATTACCCCAATGCCCAGGCACTGAAGTTAAAAGAACTGGTTCGAAAGGCACACGAAAATAAAGTGAAATTTATCTGGGCCATCCACCTGGGCGGAAAAGGGGTTACCAACACAACCGAATATGCCAAAGTTATTGCCAAATTTGAAGACATGTACAAAATTGGTGTTCGCGACTTTGCCATCTTCTACGATGACTTCGGCACCGAAACCGACGTACAACAATGTGCAGCCACCAATTACATAGTACAAAATTTCGTCAACAAAAAAACGGATGTAGGCCCCATCACTTTCTGCCCTACCCAATACAACCGTTCGTGGTCGAGTGGCACTTACCTCACCACCCTGGGATCGCAAATGGACAAAAGCGTACGTATCATGTGGACCGGCAACAGCGTGGTGGACATGATTAACAAAAGCGATATGGACTGGATTAATGCCCAGATTGGAAGAAAAGCCTATATCTGGCTAAACTACCCGGTAACAGATTATTGCATTGACCACCTGTTGATGGGTCCCACTTATGGAAATGACACCAACATTGCCGCCCAACTCGGTGGCTTTACTGCCAACCCAATGGAATATGCCGAAGCATCGAAAGTGGCATTGTACAGTATCGCTGACTATTGCTGGAACATGACCGCCTACAATCCGCAGGCCTCATGGCTCAGAGGAATAAAGTACCTGATGCCTCAAAACGAAGCGGCCTTCAAAATTTTCTGCGAAAACAACATCGACCTTGGAGCCACTGCGCACGGATTACGTCGCGAGGGAGAATCTGCTCCTTTCAAAGCTGTGGCCGACCCATTCATGACGGCTTATAAAGCAGGCACTTACAGCCCCGTCAAAGCGGATGCATTAGCCGCTCAGTTCCAAAGTTTCCGTGATGCCTCAGCAGAACTGATTGCCAGCACAGGAAGCCCGGAGATGATAGCTGAAATTAAACCTTGGTTGCAGGTATTCGATATTATTGGCGCCAAAGGAGTATCATTGGTAAAAATGTACAAGGCCCTTAACGACAAGGATAGTGTTGCCTTCATCAGGGAATACATGCACGTTGACTCACTGGAAAATGCGCAGAAACAGATTATTTCAAGAAATTTCACCGGTTCCATCAAATCGCCTAATCCCAAACCCGCTAACGAAGTAGTGGCCCCGTTCATCAGACAGATGAAAGCCATGTTGGTTACTGAATACAGACGTAACTTCAACTACATGAAAAATATCTTCCCGGCAATAATTCTGGAAGAAGGAAAATACTTCATCAAATACAACGGTGCTTACCTGACCAACAAAATCGGTACAACCGGTAATCCAACCTATGTGAGCACACGCGACAATATAAACCCGCAACGTCAGGAATGGATAATTACCATTGATCCGCTAACCGAACGCTACAAAATTGTAAATGCTCAGGACTCCCGCTATGTGAATGAGTTGGGTAACTTTGGCACCAACGCTTATGATGCAGCCTGGAACACTTACAGCCTATACAGACTGAACAACAGATACGCCATTCAGAATGGCGGATCGGGAGGTGATAAATTCTGGAATTCAACCACAACCCGGATCGGAGTTAGCAGCATCAACCAGATTAAGGTCAGCAACTTTATTTTTGAAATTATACCGGTAGATAACGACACTATTACTTACCCGATAATTATTCCTGCTGAAACCTATTACATCAAATCTGGCGATAAATACCTGACAAAAGGTGCCACAAATACTCCGGTATTTTCAGCACTCATATCACCCCAGTCGGCAACTCAGCAATGGAAGCTGCTGGTAGATAAAACAACCGACAGATATAAACTGGTTTATGCATCCGACACCACTAAATATGTGAATGAGCTTGGCGTAATAGGAACTAATTCATATTATTCAACGTGGAACTCTTATGTTGTAACCGAAATGGGTAATAAATTTGCTATCCAGAATGCGGGCGATGCGGGAACAAAATTCTGGACAATAACGGATAATAAGATATCGGCAGGAAATGCAACCCGACAGGAGAGCTATCTGTTTGAGATTGTACCGGTAAATGCTAATACGGGATTAAAAAAAAAAATTGTAAACAGATATTCTTTCAGACTTTGCAAAGATGTCATACAAATAACCGGTGATAATGTGTCAAAAATTGATCTGATATCCATAAACGGAAGTACTGTCCGACAGAGTACAGGAAAAGAAAATCTGATGATCGAAGGACTTGCTTCGGGGATATATGTTCTTGCCGTTACATCCAACAAAGGCCAGACTGAAACATTCAAAGTATTGCTCGGTAAAAGATAACACAGAGTCTTCAAGCAAAATATTTAATCTCCTGACTGAATTATACAGCAGGAGATTTTTTATTGACTTTTTTGAGCGAAAAATAAGTATATTTGCGTAAGATTGATAAATAAATGATTTAAGAAATATGGCAGCTTTAGGAACTCTCGAACTCAATAATATACATCAGGGAGATTGTGTGGAATTATTAAAACGAATTCCGGACAATTCGGTGGATTTGATATTTGCCGATCCACCTTACAATCTTCAGCTCAATGGCGATCTTTTTCGTCCCGATACGTCAAAAGTCGATGCCGTAGATGATGAATGGGATAAGTTCGATTCGTTTGCTGAATATGATCAGTTTACAAATCAGTGGCTTACGGAGTGTCATCGGGTGCTCAAACCAACTGGAAGTATTTGGGTTATAGGCTCATATCATAATATCTTCAGGGTAGGAACCGCGCTGCAGAATATCGGTTTTTGGATTTTGAACGATATTATATGGGTGAAAACCAATCCAATGCCAAATTTCAAGGGAACACGCTTCAATAATGCTCACGAAACACTCATATGGGCAACAAAATCCAAATCATCGAAATTCACATTCCATTATCACTCCATGAAGGTGATGAACGATGACCTGCAAATGCGTAGTGACTGGGTAATCCCCATTTGTCAGGGTAACGAACGGATAAAGGTGAACGGAATGAAGGCTCATTCAACCCAGAAGCCTGAAGAGCTACTCTATCGGGTATTGATTTCCTCCTCCAATCCGGGTGATATTGTGCTCGATCCGTTTTCGGGAAGTGGAACTACCGCTGCCGTGGCTAAACGTCTCGACAGAAATTATATCGCCTTCGAACGGGATGAATTTTACATTAGCGTGGCCAGGGAACGGTTGGAGAAAATTACCACAGTTCAAAAAGAGATGACCGGTTATCCCATCGAAAACCGGATACCTAAAGTTCCATTCAATAGTCTTATTGTGAAAGATTACGTCAGGGTAGGAGAGTGTCTGTATTCCAAAGACGGAACAATAAGTGCCGTGGTTAATGCCGATGGAACATTGGTGAGCAATGGTTTTGTGGGTTCAATCCACAAAGTGAGTGCTCATATCCTTAAAAAGTCGAATAACAATGGTTGGAGCTTCTGGTATGTGAAAAGGGATAAAGTTCTTATCTCCATCGATGCGCTGAGGTATGAATATGAAGAGAAATACAACAAATCAGTAATATAAAGTCAGAAATTTTATATCAGATGGCTGCAAATTATTCCCAAATAAAACCGGTCATTTACGACTGCAAAACCTGTCGCACCCGATGCGACGGCGTAACAGTACCAAAGTTCGATTTTAAACATGATGTGGACTTCTCAGAAGCTGTCGAAAATGAGGTGACAGCAATAATCAACAAAAAATACCCGGGTCTTTTTGCTGTAAAAACCCGTCAGGATGGATTTCCTGATATCGAAGTCAGCCGCATAAATTCCTCCTCTGTTTGTCTTTACATCGAAATCAAAGTTCAATCCCGTACGTTTATGTCTGTACAGAAATACCTCCCTGATTCAGGACTACATCCTTCCGAAACCCTGGCTCTCAATCTGAGTGATCTCGAAAGGTATTTCCGGATGAAAGAACGGAAGGGTGTTCCGGTCTTCATCACCTGGTGTCTCCTGAGCCGTCCCTGCATGGTGGGCACGGAGCCGGGGAGCAAGAGGTTTTTTTCTCAAAACCTGGATGAACTACAAAAAATAAGACTGAAAGATAAAAATGACACCCGCAGATTTCGCAGAGCTTCGGGTGAGGGTGATGTGGTGGATGGCGTACATAAAGGGGTGGTAATAAATTACCATTTTTCTATTCTTGAATTGTTCGAAGGCTTGCCCGATTTGAGTGAACTATAAAAGCAAAAAATTAATCAGTTACACAAACTGGTTCCGGATTTTTTCTTTAAACCTCTTTTTTTTATCTGAAACACCGATTATCCATCACTATATTGACACAATTATTATAAACCACTTAATTTAGAAAAATCTCAATTTCTGGTTGATAATAATGTACCTGTAACATCAACATTGAAATATTTAATGTATCTTTGTAATTGTGCATAATAGCACAATTAAGTGCAATTATGTGTTATAAATATGGATATCGACACAATTATAAGTAATACGCCCGATGCAATTATCCTGAATTTATCCCGTCGGGTAAAGGAGCGAAGATTAGAACTTAATCTTACACAAAAGTCGTTCTCAAAAAGGGCAGGGATGGGGTATGACGCCTATCGCAGGTTTGAAAATTCGGGTGAAATTACCTTAAAAAATCTTGTTCTATGTGCCATTGCCCTGGATAGTGCAGAAGATTTCGCAGGTTTATTTTCCAGAAAATCATATCAGAATATGGATGAATTGCTAAAAACGCAAGAAGTGAAAAAACGGCTGAGAGGATCGAGAAATGAATGAGGTAAAGGTCATAGAAGTGTTTCTGAACACTGTTAAGGTAGGTCGGATAGCATTAACTTCCGATGCTTTGTGTGCCTTTGAGTATGATTCTTCGTATTTAGATACAGGAAAGTCCATTTCACCATTAATACTTCCACTACGTAAAGAAGTATTTATAGCTAAACGTAACCCTTTCAACGGGGGATTTGGTGTATTTGATGATAGTCTGCCCGATGGATGGGGAAATCTGATACTGGATCGCTACCTGAAGAGTAAAAATATTAATCCGGACAAACTTACTTTGCTTCAGCGCCTGGCATTAGTCGGAAGTTGTGGGCGGGGAGCTTTGGAATACCGACCGGACTATAGCAAATCAACTCCCGGTGATGTTCTCAGTCTCGAATTTCTGGCTGCAGAAACTGAAAAAATTCTTAAAACAAAATATACAGGCACTTCGCTCGAAACTCTTTACAACTACGGTGGCTCGCCGGGTGGTGCCCGACCAAAAGTATTTGTAAACATGGATGACAAAGAATGGCTCGTAAAATTCAAAGCTGTCGGAGATCCACCTGATATCGGAATAATAGAATATCAGCATTCGTTGTTAGCTAAAAAATGCGGGATAAAAATGCCGGAAACAAGACTTTTTGAGGGAAGGTATTTTGGTGTAGAACGATACGACCGAACTCCTCAGGGTAAAATACATACTATCAGTGCTGCCGGATTACTCAATGCCAATTATCGGGAACCCAGTCTGGATTACGAATCCTTATTAAAATTGTGTCTTCTTCTGACCAAAAATATGGAAGAAGTGTATGCTCTTTTTCGTTTGATGGTGTTCAATGTTGCCATTAAAAACCGTGATGATCATGCGAAAAATTTTTCTTTCCAACTCATCAATAACGAATGGAAACTGTCACCAGCTTATGATTTGCTGCCATCATCAGGGTTTAACGGATTTCATACTACTACAATAAACAACAATGGTGAGCCAACTGAGAATGATATGATAATTGTTGCTGAAAAAGTCGGTCTTAGTAAATCAAAAGCTATCCAAATAATTCAGGAAGTAAATGAAATAATCAAATCCGGATAAGTTTTTTTCAAGCCAGGTAGAAAAAATAGTATAAAAAAGATTACCCGAATTATGATATCACGTTTACAAAGGATTGGATTTTTTTAATAAATAGCTGAAAAAAGCTTTTTTTTTCCTGTAATGGACGGAATTAATTTTTTAAAGCCAATAAAAGAATTTTTTTATTTCTGACCGAATGAACCTCCGATAATATCCAGCAGTTCGTTGGTGATGGCTTGCTGGCGCGATTTGTTGTATTGCAGGTTGAGTTCCTGAAGTAAATCATCGGCATTGTCGGTGGCGGTTTGCATGGCTATGGTGCGGGCTGCATGTTCCGAGGCATTTGAGTCGATCAGGGCGGTATAGGTTTTCAGACGCAGCACTTTTGGTATCAGGTCATTCATTATGGTGTTCCGGTCGGGTTCCACAATATAATTCAATTGCATTCCGCTTTGTTTTTCCGGGTTGACTTCCAGCCGAATGGGCAGCAACGTTTCATCGACCAGTATCTGCGAACTTTTGTTGTTGAAGTGATGATAAATCAGTTCCACTTTATCAATGGTGTGATTGATGAAAAGTTCCATCAGATCGTCGGCCAGATCCTGAGCAGCTGCATAGGTGGGTTTATCAGCCATTTCATCAAAATTATCCACAAAAAAATCCATTTTTTTTGCCACTTTGGCTATCTTTTTGCCAACTGGATAAATCAGTATATTTTCTTTCCCCAGGTGATTGTAGCGCTCCATCACAGCGTGCAATCTTTTGGCCACATTGGAATTGAACCCGCCGCAAAGACTTGAATTGGACGAAAAAACAAGAATTGCAACCCGTTTAACCTCCCTGTTTTCGGCATATACCGAGGTGTTGTCGGTTTCGGCGCTCAGAAAGTTATTCAGGATATGGGTCAGCTTCCGTTCATAGGGATAAAAATTCTCAATCCTTTTCTGTGCTTTTCGCAATTTAGCCGACGACACCATCTTCATCGCAGAAGTGATTTTCTGCGTTGATTTTACCGATTGAATTCTTGATTTTATTTCTTTTAATGAAGCCATTGGTCGGACTGTTAGACTGTTAGAGCCATGATTTATAGAACAAAGATTAAAGAACAAAGAACAAAGATCAAAGAACTTTGACTCGCAATTTTATGAACTCAATAATATAAACTATAAACTACAAACTACAAACTGGTATTATATTCTTCTCGCTACTTCTTCAGCTGTTTTTTCCAGTATGGAAGTGACAGTATCATCAATAATTCCTTTTTTGATAACATCCAGTACATCTTCCTGATGTGTCAGTTCTAGCGTACTGAGAAATTCCTTTTCAAAATCATTGACTTTGTTAAGCGGTACTTTGGATAGCAGTCCGTGAGTTCCGCAGTACAGCACTGCTACCTGTTTTTCCACCGGCATGGGTTGATGGAGCGGCTGCACCAGCAATCGGGTGTTTTTTTGTCCCTTGTCAATGGTCATAGCTGTTACAGGGTCCATATCGCCGCCGAATTTGGTGAATGCTTCGAGTTCGCGGAACTGGGCCTGGTCAATTTTCAGCGTTCCGGCCACTTTCTTCATAGCCTTGATCTGAGCTGTACCACCCACACGCGATACGGAGATACCTACATTGATAGCCGGACGGTTTCCCTGATTGAACAGGTCGGTATCCAGGAATATTTGCCCGTCGGTGATGGAGATAACGTTTGTCGGGATGTATGCCGAGACGTCGCCGGCTTGTGTTTCAATAATCGGTAATGCAGTAAGTGATCCGCCCCCTTTCACTCTGCTTCGTAGGGTTTCGGGCAGGTCGTTCATATTTTTGGCTACTTCTTCCTGATTGATAATTTTGGCGGCACGTTCCAACAGTCGGGAGTGCAGGTAGAATATATCGCCCGGATAAGCTTCACGCCCGGAAGGACGACGAAGAATAAGCGAAACTTCGCGGTAGGCTACAGCTTGTTTCGATAAGTCGTCATAAATAACCAGCGCATGGCGGCCGGTATCGCGGAAATATTCGCCGATGGCAGCACCCGCAAACGGTGCATAGTATTGGAGTGCAGCCGGATCGGAAGCATTAGCAGCCACAACAATGGTATATTCCATGGCGTTGTGTTCTTTAAGCGTATTCACTATACTGGCCACAGTGGAGCCTTTTTGTCCGATAGCTACATAAATACAGTAAACAGGATCACCTTCGTCAAAATTTCTACGCTGATTGATAATCGTATCGATAGCAATACTCGTTTTGCCGGTCTGGCGGTCGCCAATGATGAGCTCGCGTTGCCCGCGTCCGATAGGTATCATGGCGTCAATGGCTTTCAAACCGGTTTGAAGCGGTTGAGTCACAGGTTGACGGTAGATTACACCCGGAGCTTTGCGCTCAAGAGGCAGTTCGGTGAGTTCACCGGTTACCTTTCCGCGTCCGTCGAGTGCTTCCCCCAGCGGATTGATTACGCGGCCAAGCATTCCTTCGCCCACGAAGATGGAAGCCACACGTTTGGTGCGTTTCACACTGTAGCCTTCCTTGATTTCGCTCGAAGGACCTAATAATACTGCCCCTACGTTGTCTTCTTCCAGATTCATTACGATAGCCTTGATGCCGTTATCGAATTCCAGCAGCTCATTGGCTTCGGCGTTGCGCAATCCGTAGATACGTACTACACCATCGCTTACCTGTAAAACGGTTCCAATCTCGTCAAATTTAACACCGGTATCAATTCCTTCGAGTTGCATCCGAAGCACTTCGGATACTTCACTCACTTTTATACTATCTGACATATTTTTTTGATAAAAATTTCTTTTTTCTTAATCCTGACAATTGTTTTTTCTACCTGAAAATTATCACTGCGTGTTTTTTTAGAATATAATTATTCCCCGTAGTGACAATTGCATCTTCCTTTTACACTATTCTTCTGTTTCTTTCAATAAATTCATTTTTTATCCTGGTCAACTGCCCGGAGATGCTGGCATCCCAGCGAACGTCATCCACTTCGAGGATAAAGCCGCCCAGAATAGCCGGTTCAATAACTTTTTCCAGTTCCAGGGTACCGCCCACTTTATCAGTTATCAATGCCATCAGCCGTTCTTCGGTAGATTCGTCCACGGCAGTGGCTGTGGTGAGTTTGCCATAACGGATGTTTTTTTGCACCCGGTAGAGGTCAACGAATTTCAGCATGATATTCTGTATATGTGCTTCCCTGTTGTTCTTCAAAAGCAAATCGGTAAAATTCTCAAATGTCTTGCTTGTTTTACCACCGGCGGCATTAAGTATGAGTTGCCGCTTTTCAGCCTGATCAATAACAGGATTTTCAAGCACAAGACGCAGTTCGCCCATTTTCATAAACATGAGCGTAATGAGTTTGGCTTCGCCATAGACTTTATCCACCGATTTTGTTTCGTGAGCAAAATCCAGCAAAGCTTTTGCGTATCGTACCGGTATTAATCCTGTATTCATTATTATTTTTGATTACTAAGCCCCCCTGCCCCCCGAAAGGGGGTTCAAGAATAGACATTTACAAGTTAAACTAATATTTTTATTGCCTGTTACAGGTTACAAATTACCAATTAGCCCTTAATAGTCAGTAATTCTGCCAATTTACGATTTTGGAATGTTGATTTCGTCCAGCAGACGGTCAATCATGTCCATTTGTGAATTTTTCCGGTCCAGTTTTTCACGGAGCACTTTTTCCGAAATTTCTACCGAAAGGGTTGCCACTTCGCGACGAATTTGACGGATGGCATCTTCTTTTTCAAGTGCTATCTGTTCGCGGGCTGCTTCCATGATTTTTGCCGCTTCTTCAGTGGCTTTTTCTTTGGCTCCCCCAATAATCATATCGCGCGATTTGGCTGCTTCGGCCAGAATTTCGGATTGCTCCCTGCGCGTTTGGTCAATTAATGCCTGGCTGTCGGCTTTTACTCTGGCCAGCTCTTCACGGGCTTGTTTGGCTATCAGCAGCGATTCGTCGATGTAGTTCTTTCGCTTTTCCACCCCACTGAGGATGATCGGAAAACCAAATTTGACCAATACAAAGACAACCGCACCAAATGCCACAAGCATCCAGAACAACAGTCCCAATTCAGGTGTTAGCAACGACATATTTTTTTAGTATTAGAGAATGAAACCACAAACCACCACGGCAAACAAGGCAACACCTTCAATAAGAGCAGCGGAAATAATCATATTAATACGAATATCACCTGCAGCTTCGGGCTGACGGGCAATGCCCTCCATAGCCGAACTACCGATTTTACCAATGCCAAGTCCGGCACCAATAGCTGCAAGACCTGCTCCAATTGCAGAACCCAATGTACCTAAACCGGCTGCACCGGCTGCCTGTAACAATAATGAAAGTAACATAATTTTTTATTTTTAAATGGTTTATATTTTAATGTTCTATCTCTTAAATGTAAAACGATGAATTATCTTATACACTTCTAACTTCTAATTTCTAACTTCTAACTTCACTGTGGTGATGAGCCTCCACATGCGATAAGCCAATGAATACCGCTGAAAGCATGGTGAACACATAAGCCTGAATGTAGGCCACCAGCAACTCCACAAAGTCGATAAAAATGGTAAAAATAACTGAAACCACGGTCATGGATGCATTCGTAGGAATACCCAGACTGACAGTAACAAATATCAGGCAAACCAACCCCAACACGATGGAGTGACCGGCCAGAATGTTGGCAAAGAGACGAATCATGAGTGCAAAGGGCTTGGTGAAAACTCCGATTACCTCAATGGCAGGCATGATGGGTATCGGCACCTTTAGCCACATCGGTACATCGGGCCAGAAAATTTCTTTGAAATACTCCTTTGTTCCCGTAATATTTACAATGAGGAAAGTGCAAACCGCCAATACGAAGGTGATGGCTATATTGCCCGTTACATTGGCACCACCGGGGAATAATGGTATCAGACCCAATAAATTATTGGTGAAAATAAAGAAAAATACGGTGAGCAGATAAGGTGCAAATTTTTTGTAATCCTTACCGACACCGGGTTTGATGATACCATCGTACACCGAGAGAATAAACATTTCCATCATCCCCACAAATCCTTTTTTAGCTTCCAGCGGATTGCGCTTGTAAGAACGGGCAATGAGCAGTATGATGACAATGAGAAGAATGGCACTAATTAACAGGGAGGCTGCATTTTTGGTAAGCGAAAAATCCAGCGGGCGGATTTCTTGTCCGGTTGCATCTTTTTCTACTATTTTTCCCTTAAAATCACCTTCGTGTGCAATGTAAAAACCGTTGTGGCTTTCGTGTCCGTGATGGAAGGCCGACGACATGAAAACATGGAAACCAGAGGTTTTACTAATCAGAATTACCGGCAACGGAATAGAAATGTGACTCTCACCGATTGTCGTGATATGCCACTCGTAGGTATCCCCCAGGTGTTCCAGAATTAATTCTTTTACGTTCAATGTGCCGGCTTCTTCAGCAGGATGGCTTGCAACTTCGGCGGCTGCCGGCTCATTTGCCTTCAGACCGGTAGTAATCATCAAAAGAACGACTATCAACAACGGGAATATTTTAAGAAGTCTTTTCATGCCTTATCTTCAGTTACGTCGTTTTTTATTTCCACGTTCTTTTTCATTTTTTTTTCCACCTGCAGATAGACCCAGGTTTCGAATATCAGAAATATCATATAGAAAACTATAAATGCCACTGCCAAATTCTTTATTTCACGCTTATTGATCAACCAGTAAACGAGCAGGAAAGCCAAACTTGATAGTACTTTTATCACCCGCATCAGCATGTATTTATTCACCAGTTTTTTCCCGTCAGTGTTGTTGATGCCTGTGAGTGTATAAATAAGCCCCAATCCCAACAGAAAAAAGAATACCGGAATACTGGTAAATGCGGAAAATGAATACTGTGGTAATGCCTCTGTAATCAGATACTTAAGTCCGAAACCGGTAATCAGTATAACGGCTGTCAGGATAAGTATAAATTTGCTTCTTGTCTTTTCCATTTACTCCTTTTCAATCGCTTCCAGACAAACGGTAATCACATTGTTGCTCATTTCTACAAATCCGCCCTTCACCCTGAATTCTTTGCTTTCGCCTCCCGAAACGTACACCACCTTACCTTTTCCCAGAGATGAAATAAACGGAGCATGGTTCTCAAGCAAACTGAACGAACCGGTTGTTCCGGGCAGCGTAACCGATGTTACATCGCCTGAAAAATAAATTTCATCGGGGGTTACTATATCAAGTTTCATTTTGTTCCGGTTCTTTTGTCTTTGATCTTTTGTCTTCTTGTATACTTTGTAACTTGTAACTCGTAACTGACTATTAACTATTAACTATAAACTGTCTCGTAACTCGTAACTTGTAACTCGTCCCGAAGCTTCGGGACTGGTATTAATCTATTTTTTCGCCTGATCAAGCAGTTTTTGTCCTTTAGCTATAGCATCATCAATTGTTCCTACATTGAGGAATGCCATTTCGGGATAGATGTCCATTTCACCGTCCAGTATCATTTTGAAACCGCGGATGGTTTCCTCTATTGGCACCATGACACCGGGAACTCCGGTAAACTGGGCTGCCATAAAAAATGGCTGTGAGAGGAAACGCTGTATTTTTCGGGCGCGGTTCACAGTGATACGGTCTTCTTCCGAGAGTTCTTCCATTCCCAGAATGGAAATAATATCCTGTAATTCTTTATTACGCTGCAAAATTTGTTTTACACGCTGTGCGGTATTGTAGTGATCTTCGCCTACAATAAGCGGATCGAGAATACGTGAGGTGGAATCGAGCGGATCCACAGCCGGAAAAATACCTAACTCGGAAATTTTACGGCTCAATACCGTAGTTGCATCCAGGTGTGAGAATGTGGTGGCCGGTGCCGGGCCTGTACGGTCCTCGGCGGGTACATATCCTGCCTGTGCCGATGTAATGGAGACGTATTTGGTAGAGGTGATCCGTTCCTGCATGGTTCCCATCTCAGTGGCAAGCGTAGGTTGGTACCCCACGGCGGAAGGCATCCGGCCCAGCAGGGCAGATACTTCGGATCCGGCCTGGGTAAAACGGAATACATTATCGATAAAGAAAAGAATATCGTTCCCTTTTTTGTTTTCACCCACGCCATCGCGGAATGATTCGGCTACCGTAAGTCCCGAAAGTGCTACCGACGAACGGGCTCCGGGAGGTTCGTTCATTTGTCCGAATACAAAGGTGGCCTGTGATTTTTCTACCTCATCATAGTCAATCTTGCTCAAATCCCAGTTACCTTCTTCCATGCTTTTTTTGAATGCTTCGCCGTAGCGGATTACACCCGATTCTATCATTTCACGAAGCAGGTCGTTACCTTCACGGGTACGTTCACCCACACCGGCAAATACCGAAAAGCCACTGTACCCTTTGGCTATATTATTGATCAGTTCCTGAATAAGCACTGTTTTGCCCACGCCGGCACCGCCAAAGAGACCGATTTTACCCCCTTTGGAGTAAGGCTCTATCAGGTCTATTACTTTTATTCCGGTAAATAGTACTTCGGTTGTAGTGGAGAGGTCTTCGAATTTTGGTGGTTCCCGATGGATAGGATAAGCGCCTTCGCGGTTGAGGGGCTTCATCCCGTCGATGGAGTCTCCGATTACATTCATCAGTCGTCCTTTTACCTGCTCGCCCACGGGCATGGTGATGGGTCCTCCTTTAGCTACAGCCGGCAACCCGCGTCGCAGACCATCGGTGGAGTCCATGGCTACCGTTCGCACGGTATTTTCGCCGATATGTTGCTGTATTTCAACAACCAGTTCCCGACCGTCGCCACGATCAATGGTAAGGGCATCGTGTATAGCCGGCAGCTTTAAATCATCTTTCGCCGATAATTCAAATACAACGTCCACCACCGGACCGATTATTT
>CALMZF010000078.1 GCA_937870645.1 uncultured Paludibacter sp.
CACAAAGATTGGCAACTTCACGGGAGTGTTGCAGTAAGTTCTGTCCATAAGAGGAGCGGTATTTCATTTTCCCGACCATGCGGATAAGTTCGGGGTGAAGTCCGTGAATACCCAAATCTATAGTGGTGCGCTTGCCGGTCTCGATAATTTCTTCTTCCACTTGCTTACGTACTTTATTTACCACTTCTTCGATGCGGGCGGGGTGAATACGTCCGTCTGTTACGAGTTGATGCAGCGAAAGCCGTGCTATTTCGCGGCGAACCGGATCAAAGGCTGAAAGCACAATGGCTTCCGGAGTATCGTCCACAATGATTTCCACCCCGGTGGCAGCTTCGAGTGCCCGTATATTTCGTCCTTCGCGACCAATAATGCGACCTTTCACTTCATCGGAATCGATGTGAAATACCGTAACTGAGTTTTCGATGGCTGTTTCGGTTGCAACCCGTTGAATGGTTTGAATCACCACTTTTTTAGCCTCTTTGTTTGCGGTCATTTTGGCTTCATCCATTATATCATTGATATAGGACAAGGCGTTTGTTTTCGCTTCTTCCTTCAAAGATTCCACCAATCGTTCTTTAGCCTGTTCGGCAGAAAGTCCGGATATGGTTTCAAGTTGCTCCTGTGCCTGTCGATGCAGATGTTCAATTTCCTTTTTTTTGTTATCCAGGGCATTCAGTTGTTGATCAAGGCTTTCTTTTTGGGCTTCAGTTTCATTTATTTTTTTTTGCAACTCACTTTGACGTTGATTGATTTGCATTTCGCGTTGCTGAAGCTTGACTTCGGCTACCTGAACTTTGGCATTGCGTTGCTGAACCTGTTGTTCATGTTCCGCCTTAAGGGCAATGAAGCGTTCTTTTGCTTCAATCATTTTGTTTTTCTTAAGCATTTCTGCTTCGGCTTCCATTTCACGCCGCGCTCTCTTGTTGAACACTCCGAGCAGCAGGTAGCTGCCCAAAGCTCCCAACACAAGAGCTGCTATGGCTATAAGTATATATTCCATGTTTATTAAATTAATTAAGTGTATTATATCATTTTAAAATAAAAAAACGCATTCAATTGCCAACTTACTATCCGGTACAGGCGGACAACAAATAAACAATTAATGCGGTAAATAAATGTTTTTCAGTTAATTAATGTCCGGTTATTCGGGCATTAATTCCCTGAGTTGGTTGTTGAGCTGTTGAATTTTTTCGGCCAGCGGCTCTACATCCTGATTCATGCCTTGTTTTGAAACAATATATGCAAACTGATAAGCCACTAACGTCAGTATTTCCTCCATGCTCCGCTGGCTGTACACTTCACTGTATTGCCTGAAAAACCTATTAAACAATTTCTCGGCATTTCTATATATTACTTCATCGTCGCGACTAATGTGTAAAGGCATTCTAACCCCGTTGACAGTAATATTTATATTAAACATTTCTTTGTCTGCCATACATATCAATCATTGAGAAGCATCAAACATTTATCAATCTCCCGCACTATTTTATCCAGGTGCTGTCGGGAATTTTTGCGTTCATCTTCCGAACCGCCCATTCCCATAGTAGTTTGCAAGATTTTATAATCACTGCGCAAATCCAGAATATCTTTGTGAGCTGCCATTAATTCTTCCTGTTTTCTACTGAGTTCTGCTTTCAGGATATCGTTCTCCTGGCGCAAAATCCGGTATTCCGAAATCAGTTTTTTTATTCTTAGCTCAAATTCACTGATTAAACTTGCGTATCGATTTTCCATTTTCAAACTAAAATCTTCACAAAAATAAGATTTTGCATTGAAATAAAAAACTTTTTACTCTTTTTTTATAGAAATAGTTGAGAAACGAAGCATTTTTCTACTGTTACACAGATTGTAAACCTCAAACCAACTTCGCTGCTTTTTCTATCGCTTCATTGATATTGCTGCAGATATTTTCGAGTCCTATTTTTTTATCGAGTTCAACCTGCAACAGCACTTTTCTTACATTATCATTCACTCCCGAAAGCAATACAGTGGTTTTATCCTTGTTACACATTTTTATCAGATTCTCAAGGTTGTGTACTCCTGTGGAATCGATAAAGGGAACTTTTCTCATCCGTATAATCCTTACTTTGGGTTTATCATTCACCTGTTTCATTATTTCTTCAAATTTATTGGCCACACCAAAGAAAAATGGCCCTTCTATTTCGTACACTTCCACACCTTTTGGCAGTGACAATTTGTCAGTCTCAGCGCCGCCTTCCACATAGCTGGCAGCTTCAACTTCGTCCTGAAACACTGAAATGGTAGAAGTTTCGGATATCCGGCGGATAAAGAGTACTACCGCCAGCAGCAGTCCCACTTCGAGAGCGATGGTCAGGTCGAAAATAACGGTCAGCAGGAAAGTGGCAAGCAGCACGCTCACATCCGATTTGGTATTACGCATTAATGATTTGAAGGTACGCCACTCGCTCATATTGTAAGCAACAATCACCAGTACACCGGCCAGACAAGCCATTGGAATATGTTTTGTAAGGTTACCAAGGAATAGTAGTATCAGTAACAGAACGAATGCGTGAATAATGCCTGCAACCGGAGTACGACCTCCGTTGTTGATATTGGTCATGGTACGGGCAATTGCTCCCGTTGCCGGTATGCCACCGAAAATCGGGGTAATTACATTGGCCACCCCCTGAGCAATGAGTTCGGTATTGGAATTGTGCCGGCTGCCAATCACCCCATCGGCAACAGTAGCAGAAAGCAGCGACTCAATAGCCCCCAGCATGGCAATGGTAAAAGCAACCGGCAGTAAGGTTCGAACCGTATCGAAATCAATACTGAATTTGCTTGCCTGAGGTAAAGCGGCATTGATAGAAAAACGATCACCGATGGTTTCGATACCCTCGACTCCAAAACTATGTTTAAGCACATAAACAACAACGGTCATAAGTACAATAGCTATCAGTGAGCCGGGAATTTTTTTTGAGATTTTAGGTGTAATTGCGATTATCGCTATTGATAAAACACCAATCAGCGTTGCCCACCAGTTAATGGAAGAAATATTGTGTGCGTAAACCACCCATTTGTGTAAAAAATCTGCCGGAACCTTATCTATTTGTAATCCAAACAAATCTTTAATTTGAGTTGCAAAAATTGTCAGGGCAATACCGCTCGTAAATCCCACCACCACGGGATAGGGTATGAATTTGATAACAGTTCCAAGTTTCATCAGCCCCATAGCTATCAGCATCAATCCAGCTATCATGGTAGCAATAGCCAATCCGGTAAGTCCGTATTGCTGAACAATGCCATACACAATTACAATAAATGCACCCGTAGGCCCGCCTATCTGTACCCGGCTGCCACCCAGCAGCGATATAATAAAACCTGCAATTATGGCTGTGAACAATCCTTTTTCGGGCGTAACCCCGGATGCTATACCAAATGCAATGGCCAGGGGAAGGGCTACTATACCAACTATTAAGCCCGCCATCAAATCTGAATAAAACTGTTTTTTGGTATAATGTTTTAGGGTGAAAACAATTTTTGGATCAAAAACTTTCATATCTTTTTAAGTTTAATGTTTTTAAAAAGAAAATGTCCTCAAAGTTAAACGAAAAGGACCTTTTTGGTGTTTTTATAGTTTTACTTTTGGACAGTTCATTTTTTTTCTGATTGCATCAAATCGGTTGCAAAGGTAATCAATTTTGTTATTTCTCATAAAATTTTATTTACCTAAGGCAATAAAGTACTAAATTTGTCATTAGATTAATAATGCATTTAAACTCTCACACTATGTGGAAATCAGACCCCTATAATTACCATCGTCGGCCAACGGATGAAGTAAAAATCGGAACTCTTAAAATGGGAGGCGCCAATCCGGTCAGAGTTCAATCAATGGCTAATACCAATACTAATGATATTGATAATTCGGTTGCACAATGTCTCCGGATAGTGGATGCCGGCGGTGAGTTGGTGCGTTTTACCACTCAGGGGCAAAAAGAAGTGGAGAGTTTGAATATTATCCATGCTAAAATACGGGATGCCGGCTGTGAGGTTCCACTCGTGGCCGATATTCATTTTAATGCAAATGTAGCCGACCTTGCAGCCCGTTACGTGGAAAAAGTGCGGATAAATCCGGGAAACTATGTAAGCGGGGTAAAAACCGATGTGACCTCCGATTATACTGACGAGGAATATCAGCTGGAGTATGAAAAAATTAGAAACCGGTTCACCGCTTTTCTTCAGATTTGTAAATCGCACCATACAGCCATCCGTATAGGCGTAAATCACGGGTCGCTGAGTGAACGTATGCTCAACCGCTATGGAAACACGCCCGAAGGCATGGTAGAGTCTTGCATGGAATTTCTCCGGATTTGCCGGCATGAAAATTTCACCAATGTAGTGATTTCGATGAAAGCATCGAACACGGTGCTGATGATGCAATCGGTGAGACTGCTGGTGGAAACGATGGAGCATGAAGATCTGCATTTCCCTGTTCATCTGGGAGTTACCGAGGCAGGCGACGGAGAAGACGGCCGCATAAAATCAGCCGTAGGTATTGGCGGATTACTTGCTGATGGTATGGGCGACACCATCCGGGTTTCGCTCAGCGAGGAACCTGAAGCCGAAATTCCGGTTGCCAGATTGATTAGAGACTATATTGCCGGAAGAGAAAATCATAAAACAATAGAACTTAAATCAAAAAAACCGGTAGGTTTTGTTCCATTTGCCCGACGAAAAACTACTGCTGTGAGAAATATCGGTGGCGAAAATCTCCCTGTCGTTATCTCAGGTTTGTGTGAACATCCTTCTCTCAAAGCCGATTACACACTGATTGAAAATGAAATAAAAAACCAAACGGGTGAGATATTTTGCATTTTAGATCCGGTTATTTTTTTTCCGGCTAATGATGGCCTTTCATTTCTGCGAATAAATTACAACCAGCTCAGCAATGCAATCGTTGAGCAACTGAAAGCGAAACCGGATATCGTCATTTTACTCGAATCGAGCCACATTAACCCTGTAGGCGAGCAACGGGCTTTTATACACACGCTGACGGCCGAGGAATGCACAAATCCTGTCATAGTCGTTGGACGCTACTCGGAAGATAACCTGGAGGCGCTTCAAATAAAGGCTTCGGCTGATTTGGGCGTACTCTTTGTGGATGGGCTGGCCGACGGAATTATGATAGAGAATAAAGGAAGAATTCCTGAAAATGATATTCTGTCACTCTCATTCGGCATTCTCCAGGCTACCAGGGTACGTGTGAGCAAAACGGAATTTATCTCCTGTCCGGGTTGTGGCCGAACACTGTTCAACCTTCAAACTGTAGTAGCTGCCATCAAGGCAAAAACATCGCATCTCACCGGTCTCAAAATTGGGATCATGGGCTGCATAGTAAACGGCATCGGGGAAATGGCTGATGCTGATTACGGCTACGTAGGTGCGGGACGTGGAAAGGTGAGCTTGTACAAGAAACAAAGCTGCATCGAAAGAAATGTACCCGAAAACGAAGCTGTAGATAGATTGGTAGCACTCATTAAAAGTAACGGCGACTGGAAAGAACCCGATAATTCAATTAACAATTTTTGAACAAAACCAAAAATTTAACGTTAAATGAATGTATCAACACTTAACACATAGATAACAAAAAAAACAGAAAGTATGAAAAAACTATTATTAGCTGTTGCCCTATTGATAGGCGTAACAAGTTTTGCAAAAGCTCAAACAATGGACAAGGCCATCGGTCTTCGTTTTACTAATGGTGCTGAAATATCATTTCAGAATCCATTGAGTAACAGCACCCGACTGGAACTTGATTTAGGTCTTTACGGACTTGGTGATCATAACGGATTTGTTCTCTCGGGTTTACATCAATGGGTTTTCAGTCTTGACAAAGGACTTAACTGGTATGTAGGACTTGGCGGACAATTAGGTTCCCGTTCGTACGAAAAAGATAATGTCTGGAATTCCGGTTTTGGCCTGGCTCTTGCCGGACAAATTGGTCTTGAATACAATTTCTCTATTCCATTGCAGGTATCACTTGATTACCGTCCGGCCTGGTACGTAATTCCTGCATTCGGAGGAGCTTATGACACGGTGGGATTGGGAATTCGTTACAGATTCTAAAACCCGTTTTTCCGGGTAATACCGTTATTTGAATAATTTAACTCAACCATATTTAAAATAACACAGAACTATGAAAAAATTATTTCCGGCAATTTTTCTTCTTTTTGCTGTAGCAGGTATTGCTCAGGCTCAAACCATGGACAAAGCCATTGGTATCCGTATAACCGACGGCGCTGAACTTTCCTTTCAGAATCCGCTGGGTAATTCCACCCGTGCTGAACTGGATTTGGGTATTTATGGGAATAATACGGTTTTACTAACCGGAATTCATCAATGGGTATCGGGTCTACAGGAAGGAATAAACTGGTATGCAGGTCTGGGACCACAGGTAGGACTTTGGAACAAGAAAGACAATAGTGGCAAACACTTTGCATTAGGAATTGCCGGTCAGGTGGGTATTGAATATAATTTCGATGCACCGGTTCAGATTTCGCTAGATTATCGTCCCGGCTGGATGATTATCCCCACAGGACATAATTACTTTTCATGGTTTGCTGTTGCCTTAGGATTGAGATACCGTTTTTGATTTGATATAAAACCCATTCTTACACTCATTAAAAAAAGCCCTGAGATCATTCTCCAGGGCTTTTTTTATGACTAAATTATTTTATTGAGCTGTTCCCGTGAGGGTTATAACTTTATCGGGCAGTCCGCCGCCGGTGATTGAAAGCACTGCTGTATGACTGCCGGCAGCGAGGGGTTTGTAGGTAACCAGCAAATCGTAGCCGGTTGCAGAATTAGCTGCTGTTTGTGTAATGGTTGTTGTACTCACGGTAAAATAGTCTGCATTAGCCCCTGAAAGGGCAACAGTAAGATTTCCATTGATACCGGTAGTGGCAATATTGAGGTTTTTTGGGTTTGTTTTGCCTGCTTTAATAACCGGGAAAGTCAGTTGACCCTGTATTACTCCCAGGTTAATCCGGGTAAGTGATCCACCCATCAACTTGAAAGATATGTTTGCATCCGTTTTAGCTATATCGGTTATATTTCTGCCAATGGCAGCACCTGCCCAGGTTGTAGGGGTAAAGTTACCGGATGTGAATGCATCGCCCGGGGTGGTGGAAGAACCGGATAATGGCTGTAAATATACCCTCATGTGACTTGCCAGGGTTTGTGATGAACCTGTATAATTGTTTGGTGAATTATCATTCCAGGCTGTCTGATCATAATCGATGTGCCAGATGAGCATTCCTTCGCCGGGAAGATATTTATCCCAACCTGTCGTTTTGCGGTATTCAACGATGAAAAATTCTTTAGGATTGGGTGAAGTTCCACTCAGATTGTGAGTGGTGGCTGAGAGTAAATATGACTGTTTGTCGGTATTGGCCGGAATAGTTGTACCCTGATAAAGAGGCAGTAAAACAACATTAGAGGGTTGATTAATTTCAACCGGTGATGAATATCCGAGGTAAAACCGATCGTAGGCAGAGTACACAGGCGGAGTGCGCCCTTCGTTGGAATATGCTCCATAGTCCATAATACTCCAGTAATCCAGGGTATTTGACTGTGTACCGGAAGTGTCATAGTAGTCGGGCAGCCCCAGCACATGACCGAATTCATGGCAGAAAGTTCCTATTCCGCACATATTAGATCCGGAAGCACCTTGTAATTCGGATGTACAAGCATAATCTTCAATTTTTTTGCCGTCGAATGTGATACCGGTTGTAATACCAGCTGAAAAAATGCTCCACCGGTGAGGCCAGACAGTATTGGCTGCTCCACCTTCGGCTTCATTATATCCGGCATAATAAACAAATACGTTATCCACAAATCCATCGTTATCGGTATCATACTGCGTAAAATCCACAGTTGGATCAGCAAGCGCACAAGCATCCACAATCATTTGAGCAGGATTTTTATCATCACCATTGGTGTCATTTCCTCCGTATATGGACATAATCGAAGGTAAGTCAAAAGGTCCTACCACATCAAACTGGGGAGCAAATTTCCCGTACGAACTGGCCATAAAATAGTCTTTAGCCGAACCGGTTCCCCCGTTTGTACTATAGCCGGGCTGGTTGAGCAAATTGGTAAATGCTGTTAGAGGTGTAGGAGTTACATAGGCTTTATCTTTGAAATTCACCAGGATTATCAGCGACTTACCCGAACCGGTAACCGGGAATGCTTTTTTCATCACACTCGTATTTTGCTGTACCGGTTTTATTCGTTGCAATTTTGAGGTCTGCAGGTTCGGGCGCACTTCGGGCATGCGAACCAGGTATTTGCTGTCCGAATCAGGTCTTACAGCGGGATCTTTGGCAATTCTTGCGCCTTCGGTTATTATTCCCTGAGCATCCACAGTGGCGTAGGTGTAAAATCCGGAGGCGTTTTGCTTTACTACAAAGTTATCTTCGGTAGTGGTGTAATGATGAAATTCATCTCCGTGATTTCTTATGGTGAGGGTTGAACCATCAGGTTGTTTGACTTTGATTAACCCCGGGTAAGCACGTATGGCAAAGGAGGTTATAACAGGTGCAACTGCCAGCATTGCAACCAAAATTGATTTAATCAGGTAATTTCTTCTCATTTATGTTTTTTTTTGATATAAAGGGTGCAAATTTATAACTTCTGTTTGAATTCTGAAATACCCAATATATTAAAAATCAATCATAATTAAAAAAAGCTGTCTTTTCAGACAGCTTTTTTTAATTATTCTTCAGTTTTAGGGGCTTCGGGTGCTTTGGGTTCATCGTCCTTGTCGAATTTTTCTTTCACATTACTGAAAGTTTCTTTCATTTGTTTCCAGATTGACTCGGCTCCTTCTTTTACATCATCCCATGCATCGTCGGCAGTATCTACCAATTCCGCCAACTTTGCTTTACCTTCTGCAATTTTGGGTTCAAGTTCCTTGATTTTCTCGTTATATTCAGCCTGCAAATCAACGGTTACGTCTTTTGCCTTTGCTTTTAACTGTTCCAGATCAGCTTTCCACTCTTCGAGCTGAGCTTCCACTTTTTGTTGATAAGATGATTTTTCTTCCATAAGTTAAAATTATTATTTTTTAATAACGAATACTATATAACAAAGATACTAAAGGTTTTGGTAAAGGTCAGTAATTCTTGGTTAAATTTATTAAATATTTCAGGGAACAAAAACATATCCCATTTACAGTCACTACAGCCATTTTTTTCGCCGGAAGTACCACAATACTGCCGCCGAGAACACTACCATCAACAGGATGGAGAAGGGATAACCGTAAGCCCAGTTGAGCTCGGGCAATACACGGAAGTTCATGCCGTAGATACTGGCAATGAGCGTTGGTGGCAGGAAAATTACCGACACCACGGTAAATATCTTGATGATTTTATTTTGCTGCAGGTTTACAAGACCGAGAAACGTATCCTGCAGATAGTCCAGACGATCGAAACCGAAGCGGGTGTATTCGAACAGGGAATTGATGTCTTTGATAATCATGCTCAGACGTGGAAGCAGTTCGGCTGGAAAAACATCGCTTTTTAGCATACTTGAGATAACGCGCTGCTTATCCACAATGGTTTGCCGGATGACCATCACTTTTTCCTGCAAGTCTTTGATACGTATCAGTATATCTTCGTCCAGATCGTCCTCGGTATTCAGGGTCTTACTGAGGTTGGTGATGAGGTCGGTGGTATCTTCAATGGTGTCGGCATCGTATTCCACGCGGGTTTCGAGCAGGGCCACCAGCACATGATATCCGGTGGGGAAACTCCGGCTGCTGGCAAAGATTTTCTTCACCGTTTCGTTGAACGAGCGCAGGTCGGAGTCGCGTACCGACACCAGAATGCCGTTTTTCAGAATAAACGATACCGGCTCAAGCGTGAAATTATCCATCATGAAATTGGTATTGGCCACGATACCGTCGTCGGTCTCGATGTAGCGGGAGCTCATTTCGATTTCTTCAATTTCTTCGTCTTCCTGAATGTAGATTTTCAAAAATTGCTCCAGGCGGCTTTCCACATCCAGTGCCACATCGTTGAGGTCAATCCAGATGATATTTTTCAGTTCAATTTTGGGGAGAATATCGAGGCTTTTCGATATTTTTATTTTGTTATCTTCGTGGTAAAACAGTCTTAATTCTGACATGATTGTTCTCTCCTTTCTTTTGGTATCAGATCAGAAACGGGATTTCTGCTCAGACATTTAAATTGTTGGAATTAGAGTAGTTAAGACCTTGCCTGCATTCACCAAAAACAAAAAAACCTATTATTTATTTTCTTTCAGTGCATTTTCCACCATGTTGGTTAGTCTCACAAATTCGGCCACTCCGAGTTGTTCGGGTCGTTTGTCGAAAATGGGATCGGCATACATGAGGCTTTCCTTGGGCACCAGGGGTTTCAGTGAATTGCGCATGGTCTTGCGTCGCTGGTTGAAGGCTGTTTTCACCACCGTCCGGAAGAGTTTCTCGTCGCAATCGAGATGTTCTACTTCGTTTCGGGTAAAGCGAATAACAGCCGATTTGACCTTCGGCGGAGGGTCAAAGACATGCTCCGACACCGTGAAAAGATATTCGACTGTATAGTATGCCTGCATCAGCACGCTCAAAATTCCATAGGCTTTTTTGCCCGGTGCGGAGGCAATCCGCTCAGCCACTTCTTTCTGAAGCATTCCGGCTGCAAAGGGAATTTGATGGCGATATTCGAGTACCTTGAAAAATATCTGGCTGGAAATATTATAGGGAAAATTGCCGATAACGCAGAACTGACCGGGAAAAAGTGAGGTAAGATCCATTTGGAGGAAATCTCCTTCTATCAGTTTCAGGTCGGGATAATGCATGTGAAGATATTCGACCGACTCGCGGTCAATTTCTACGGCAGTTAAATCAACGAGAGGATTTTGGAGTAAAAAACGGGTGAGAACACCCATGCCGGGCCCAACTTCAACAACAGGCAAAGCCTCGCTGAGAGGCAGGCTCTCCGCTATACGACGGGCAATTTCCAGGTCTGTAAGGAAATGCTGTCCCAAGTATTTTTTGGCTCGTACTTGTTGTGTCATATTGCTGATGATGGTCGTCGGGCATAAACAGGCTTTTCTGAAATGTGATTAAAAAGAATATAATCCGATTGATTTCCATTTATTTTATATCTTTGCAAATGGAAATACGGGTTTATTTTCGGCAAAAGTAAGGATAATTGTTCGATAAACCTAAATTTTGGGGCTGATTTCTGTCAATAATCGTTTTTTTACCATTTCAAAATTATCTACATTAAACCCAATTGCTCATCCTGAGTACAATGATTCGCAGAATTCTCGTTTTAACAGGCAAATTCATCAGTGACGTGATTGATTATTTCTATCCGCCTTTCCGGAGATATTTCGGTCTCCAGTTTTTTCGCTACGGTGTATCGGGTGCTGCTAACATTGTGTTCGACTGGGGTTTGTATTCCTTCATTTATAATATTGTATTACAAAAGCAGATGCTCAACCTGGGCATTGTTACACTCAGTTCGCCCATTGCAGCCCTTTTCATCACATTTCCCATCACCCTGTTTACCGGTTTTCTGCTTCAGAAATATGTCACTTTTACCGATTCCGAAATGCGGGGTCACAAGCAGCTCGCACGCTACATGGTGGTAGTGGCTATCAATCTGCTTATCAACTATACCGGGTTGAAGATTCTGAACGGTGTGCTGGGTCTTTGGCCGCTGGCCTCCAAAATGATTGTTACCGTTGTCGCCACTTTTTTCAGCTATTTTTCCCAAAAGAAATTTACTTTCAAGATAAAAAATGAGCCAAGGTAAGCACAGGCTTTTTACAGTTCTCAAATGGCTGATTACCCTGGCAGCCTACGGCTTTTTGGTTTACAAATTAGCCCGTATTGAGTATTGGGAGGAGCTCAGAAAAACCATGACGGGCATGAATTTGCCACGTATGATGTTTTTACTGGCTGTACTGCTGCTCATGCCGGTCAACTGGATGCTCGAAAGCCGGAAATGGCAATTTCTCACTTCATCCACCGTTGCTATCACCTTCAAAACTTCATTGAAAGCTGTGTTGGCCGGATTGAATACGGGATTTATCACTCCTAACCGCTATGGTGAATTTGCCGGACGGATTTTTTTCTTACCCGAAGCCCA
This sequence comes from uncultured Paludibacter sp., assembly GCA_937870645.1. Lineage (GTDB taxonomy): Bacteria > Bacteroidota > Bacteroidia > Bacteroidales > Paludibacteraceae > UPXZ01. Next base: position 12,141 of record CALMZF010000078.1, read on the forward strand.
TCGCTGGACGGGAGTTTTGCTCAGTTTCGTCAATAGCGTGTCACAAAGCCTGGTTGTCACCTTTTTCGGTCTTATCGGAGCCGGCGTTTATTTATCACGTTTTTATTCACCGGTCAATTATACCGTTTGGCTGTGGGTGGTTATTGCGGTTATTTTGATTTGTACAATTCTGTATCTGATATTCCCGGGAGTGGTACGAAATCTGATTTCAAAAAAATGGTTCCTCAAACTCCGGCAGGCAGCCATCCCCATCGCAGCGCTCGATCGGAAAAGTTTACTATCGTTCATTTTCCTTTCCATCATTCGCTATGTGGTTTTCTGTGGGCAGTTTTATTTTATGCTGAAGTTTTTTGGTATTGACATTCCTGCCACAAATGCACTGAGTGCCATCCCGGCAATGTATCTGCTGGTAACTTATACTCCCTCTTTTGCGGCTTCCGATCCGGCCATACGCGGGTCATATGCCGTACTTATTTTTAGTGTGTTTTCAGGGGATTTATCGTCCATCATGCTCACCGGAATACTCATCTGGCTCATCAATTTTGTTGTTCCGATGTTGGTGGGTTCGGTAATCATACTCAGGTCAAAGTCGTAACAGAAAAAAAAATCATGCAAAGTCTCCGGGCTGGCTCTGGGGAGGTTTATTTAACTGCTTTTTGCTTTTCGTACATCAGGTCTATTCTCCCCAGATTAAGTCCGCTTTTGCCCATCTGAGCAATAATGACCGGTTTACCGGCCGCATTATTGGCGGTAACATTTTCAAGTATTTTATGTGAATGTCCGCCAATCACTACATCAATATTTCGCGAAGCAGCAACCAGATCGTAATCGGTGGGTGAACTGTCTTCGGCCGAGGTGCCCAGGTGGGATAGACAAATTACCAAATCACATTTCTGTTCATTTTTCAAAAAATCGGAGGTCTGAGTGGCTGCTTTAAGTGGATCCCGGAGTTCCAAACCGGCGTAATTTTTCTGAAATGCCAATCCCTTAAGATTAACTCCAATGCCAAAAACACCAATCTTCAAACCTCCCCGGTGAAGTATCAGATACGGTTTTACAAACGGTGCAATGGGGGTATTTTCGAGCCCATAATTGGAGTTAACGATTGGTAAATCTACCAGTTTGAGTACTGCAGCCAGCGTATCCATCCCATTGTCAAACTCGTGATTGCCCAGCGTTACAGCATCGTAACGCATCATTTTCATGGCTTGGGTTTCAATTCTTCCGTTGAAAAAATTGAAATACGGACTTCCCTGCGAGAAATCACCGGCATCGAGGAGCAGCACATTCGATTCTTCGGACCGGATTTTATCTATCTCCCCCATCCGGCGGGCATATCCACCCATATTATTGCTTTCGGAGGGCTCTACCTGACTGTGAGTATCGTTGGTGTGCAGTATCACTATTTTGGTTTGCTTTGCAGCGAATACAGATACCGAAAATACAACCAGAAAACAGCAAAGAAAATAGGTTTTAGTTCTCATAAACATGTGTTTTTTCTGTTATTTGTGGGATTGCTTAATGATTTCCTCTTTCCATTCGGTCAGGCTTTTGTTTGTTTTCATTTTTAATGCCCGTTTCATGGAGTCAACCGAGCCAAATCCGGTAAGTTCGGCCAGCTGATGAGCCTGGAGGTTTTGACCGGATCTCAGTATCTTTTCAAGTTCCTGCAACCTGTACTGGTTTACAAAGGCGCTGAAGTTCTGTTTACTGAATTCGTTTATAACAGATGAAATATAAGTTCGATTGGTTCCGATACAGTCGGCAACTTCCTGTATCGTCAGACTGCTTCTCAGGTACACTTTTTTCTGTTCAAAGAGTTCCTGGATCTTTTGCAACACACCCGCTTTACGTCCGGAATTGAGTTCTAAGTCAGCAAGCTCGTTTTTGTCTTCCTGATTTACTTCATAAGCCGGATTGATTGGTTTTTGCCTGTTACCGAGCCACCCGATAACAAAAAGTAATGCGGAGAAAATAACCGACGGAAAGCCAATTCGGAAGGTGCTGTTCTCAAAAAAATCGCGTCCCAGTATGGCGATCGTAATTGATGCCACGGCTGTAAGAATCATGGATAAATTAAGTAAATTCACGTTGATAGTGCCTGTATCATGCATATTGGAATAATACTGCGCTGCCTTGTAACCGTATTTTCGTATCAACAGGGAGTTTGCTGTCACTGTCAGCACCACCTGAATGATAAACACTGCTTTTATAAGAACGTGAACTACACTCAGCCACTGGATTCCAACAGAAGAAAAGGGAAGATTTTTTTGAAACACCCACATTTTATACTCGGTCTTTGGTGCCAATAAAATCCCAACAACATAAAAGAGGAATAAAATGGTTGAAGGTAACAGATAGCGTGCATGTTTACTGAAAGAAAACCTCTCATCGACTGTAAGTAGTCTGAAATAAATATAATATAACGGGTAAACCATGAGTGAAGCATACTGGTAGAGTGCGTCAACCCACACATAAAACTCTTTGAGTGAGGCAAAAAACAGAAAATGGGAGAAATACACCACAGAGGCAAAAATCATGAATTTTCCCAGAAAAGCTCTTGGAGGTGAGTTTTTATCCGCATTGGTGTTCAGCACTATCAACCAGAACAGTGTAACATAAAGCGGGCTTATAAATAATAAGGTTCTGAGCATTGGATTTGGAGCTGACTATTTTTAAGAAAAAATAAAATCAATTCATT
>CALMZF010000079.1 GCA_937870645.1 uncultured Paludibacter sp.
ATGGGAATTCTTGCAGGTGTATATAATTTAGGCATGATGGCGGGCTATCATAAGGTTACCGACGAACTGTGGGGAGTTACCAATGCCAGTATGAACCCGGCAGTGGTAAACAACTGTTACAGAGCCCAACTTCCAAATAATCAATTGTCAGGTTTTTATTTTACCGCCAGTAGGGAAATAATTAACTTCGAAGAATCGTTCGGATTTATACTTGCCGATGGCTACGTTCGGGCTACAGCATTATTGGGTGGCAGTTTTTATGTCAATTACCAGCCCGGAAATTTCCTAACCGGAGCCGAAGGGTTTGTTCATGCTGATGTAAGCGCCGGACTCTCGGCAATTACCGGTACAAGTATCAGCGGCAGTGTAAAAGGTGATGGAAGAATTGGCTTCGTGTTTAGCGATCCCAGTTATTTCTATACAAGCACTCAACTTGGATTCGAAGCAAAAATCGAACAGGATTTGGGAGTGAAAACTATTTCGGCTTCTAAATCGGTTAACTGTGTTTTGTCAGCTAAAGCAGGTACCGGAGGAAGCGGTTTTGATTTTTCGTTTGGAAGTAGTGGCGACAATCCTGATTGTACAATAAAAAAAGAAAACAATACAACCAACTAAATCATTTATCGAATGAAATCAATAATAATCAGGAAAACCGGTATTTTGCTGGCTATGATGCTGACATTACATATAACAGCTACAGGAAGTGAAAGCAAAGCCTATCAAACCGGTATATTCGTTTTTTGCGGAAAAGAAATTCCCAAATCTTTCTCTTACATTATCGAGAAAAAAACCGGCACCAACACCTGGAAACCGGTGGCTGAACTCAAAGCGCCTGAAAGTGAAGCAGCATGTAAAGCATCACTTATGCAGCTTCCGGCTGTTATTGAAGCTGTTACGCCCGTCAGTCAGTCAACGATAGCTTTCGTGTGGGAAAAAATTAAAAAATCGGTCACCGTTGATTCGCTTCATATTTACAGCACCGATCCGCGTTATCAGTACGTAGCCGGCACCGGTTGGTTTGACGATGGAATTCGTGAATCGGGCAATTACAGTTACCGCATCAAACGATTGAATAAAAATGGCACTTTGTCGCAAATCAGTGAAATTTCAGTACCCTTTCCGGCAAAACAGCCTGAACTGAAAGCAGCACCTGTAAGGTTCAAACTGAACGAAAATTCAATCAGCATAAGTTACGAGGTTTCCAATCCGGCACTGACAAGCGGCATTGAACTCTACCGCTCGGCTTATCTGACCAATAATTTTCAGAAAGTACCGGCAAAACTTCTTTACACAAGGCAAAAAGACAAAATGGTGGCTGTATTGACTGATGAAACTGCAACAAAAGGCTTAACCTACAGCTATCGCGCCCAGCCCTACGATGCCCTGGCCAACAAAGGTTTCATGTCCGACACGCTGAACATTTATTTTGTAGCCAAAGCAGCAGATATTGGTTTGATTACCAAATTTCAGGCTTTCCCTCAGCCCGAAAAAGCCGGAAATCTGCTTCAATGGGAATTTGACTACCGAATGAATGTGAACACGATAGATATTTACCGCTGCGAAGAGTACGACGGGAAATACGAATTAATTGCCTCCGTCAGTCCCAAAACCAGAGAATATTTCGACGGAAAAAGCATAACGCCATCCAGGGTAAATTACTACTATATTGCTATCAATACCGGCGTTGGCAGCAGTTTGCCCAGTCCCCGCGTACCGGCAATTCTCGAAGGGAAAAAGCCCAACAACATTCCGCCTCAGGATTTGGTGGCAACCCGCACAGGTAATGTGGTAACGCTTAAATTCCGAAGTGTCGACAGCGATACCCGTGCATTTTACATCTATCGCGGCGATGGATATACAGCACCTCTGGAACAACTGCCACGCATGTTGCTTTCGGATTCCGCAGAGCTTACTTATAATGACACGCTGCCCTCAACCATGAATGCGGCCGTTTACAGTTATGCGGTTGCTTCGGTCAATTCATCGTATAATATCAGTCCGAAAAGTAAACGGGCAAATGTTACTTACAGTGGTGGGCATCTGCCGGTTCCAAACGATGTGAATGCGATGATGAGCAACAATGCGGTGTTACTGACCTGGTCCGATGCAGCTAAAACACATTCAGGAGTAACCGGTTACAGGATTTTCAGAAAAGCCGAATACAACAATCAGATTGAAACTCCCGAACAGGTGATTGCTGAAACAGGATTTTCAAACAATTCATTGATCGATTCACTGGTTATACCTGCAAGATATTATACGTACCGTGTTCAGTGCATGGGTGAAGACACTGCCGATACCGGAAGTTTAAGCCAACAAGCAGGAATTCTCTACAAAGGAGATCGGTTACTGCAGCCCGGTAATGTAACTGCCATTCCGTCCGATAAAAAAATAATACTGAAATGGACTTTACCCGTTGCCGATAATTTGCTTTCAGCGCTGATTTATCGGTCGGTTGAAAACGGCGAACCAATTTTGCTTAAAGAAACTGATGCAAAAACCGAATTTTTCGAAGATACTGCAGCTGCATCGGGCACCATGTATTATTATTTTATTGTGCTGAAATACAAGCATAATCTCACGTCCACTCCTACCGATGCAGTTGGAGCGAAATGGTGAAAATTCATTCTTTTTGAATGAAGTCATCTTAACTTTTTATTAATACAGATAATTTATCGTTTTAAACCACGAATTTCCCTAATTACACGAATAAATTAGGAGTTAAAATTAAAAAGTCAAGATAAAACCAATAACAATAAAACATAATTTTGTGGATAAAAGTAAAATAAAATCTGGACGAAGGAGTAACAATGAATATCACGGATTTAGCAATCATTTTGTCAATGAAAGAACTTACCGAACTGCCAAACATAGGCAAAGTACTGGCGCAAAAACTGACAGAAGTGGATATAAAATCGCCCGGGGATTTAATTTCAGCCGGGAGTGAAAATGCATTTATCCGTATTAAAACTGTTGATCCCGATGCCTGCATCAATATGCTTTACGCGCTGGAAGGTGCTATTCAGGGTATTCGGTGGCACAACCTGACCGCAGAGCGAAAAAGGGAACTTACCGCATTCTTTAATCATTTTCGTACCCTACAAACATGAATGAAGTAGATGAATATATCACGGGCTTTCCTCCTGAAGTGCAGCAGATAATGCATGAAATCCGCCGGATAATAACCGATGCAGCTCCCGATGCTGTGGAAGGGATGGCTTATGGAATGCCCGGCTATAAAACTCACAGTAAACCGCTGGTGTATTTTGCGGGATACAAAAAACACATCGGTTTTTATGCCACTCCCACCGGTCATAGTGCTTTTGCCGAAGAACTGGCACAGTATAAACAGGGCAAAGGGTCGGTTCAGTTTCCGCTCGACAAACCCATTCCTTACGACCTCATACACCGGATAATTGTGTTCAGGGCACTCGAAAATTCCGTAATATCCAACTCTAAACCAAAGAAGTCTTAAACCTGTTTCCGGTTGCAAGGCGGATGTTCCTATATTTTTTCACTCATATGGAATTCCCTTTAATCCTTTCCTAAAATAATTTGTATCTTTGTATTCCCAAAAAACAATCGTTCCAGTCAATTGTTTTTTCAGGAAAAAGATTGACTATTTTATCACCCATTCCCGATTATAAACCGGATCTATCGGGAATATTATATGTTTGAACTATGTTTCTGAATACTGAAATTGCAAAGGATATATTTTATGTTGGAGTCAATGACCGCATCAAGCATAAATTCGAGAATATGCTCCCGCTGCCTTATGGCGTGTCTTACAATTCCTACCTCATAACAGATGAAAAAACGGCACTCATTGATACCGTTGATGTATGTTACGGTGAAGTGTTTATTGACAAAATAAAATCACAATTAGGCGAAAAATCCATTGATTATTTGATAATTAACCACATGGAGCCCGACCACTCCGGTTCTATCAGCCTTATCCGAAAATACTATCCCAACATGACCATCGTGGGCAATAAAAAAACCCTGGAAATGCTCGAAGGTTACTACGGAATAGACGACAATACGCTGGAAATCAGCGATGGTGAAGTTCTTTCGCTTGGCAAACACAAGCTTCAGTTTCACTTCACACCCATGGTTCACTGGCCCGAAACGATGATGACCTACGATGAAACCGAAAATGTACTCTTCTCGGGCGATGCTTTCGGATGCTTCGGTACACTCGACGGCGGCGTGATGGATACGGAGATGAATGTGGATAAATACTGGGATGAAATGATCCGGTACTATGCCAATATTGTGGGAAAATACGGAGCTCCGGTACAGAAAGCACTGCAAAAACTCACTCCGCTCGATATCAAAATTATCTGTTCGACCCACGGCCCGGTGTGGAAAGAGTATGTATCAAAGGCAGTTGACATCTATGACCGTATGAGCCGCTACGAGGGCAAAGAAGGTGCTGTGGTGGTGTATGGTTCCATGTATGGCAATACCGAGCGCATGGCCGAAGCAGTGGCACAGGGACTGACGATGGGTGGCATCAAAAACGTAATACTCCACAATGTGTCCAAATCGGATGCGTCGGTTATTCTGCGCGACATATTCAAGTACAAGGGACTGGTAATAGGCAGCCCTACGTATAGCAACGAGCTCTATCCCGAAATCGACAGTTTGCTGAAAAAAATGGAAATCAGAGGTATCAAAAAACGTGATTTTGCTTACTTTGGTTCATTTACCTGGGCAGGCATTGCTAATAAAAAACTGGCTGAATTCGGTGAAAAGATGAAATGGAGAACGATTAATTTCACCGTGGAAGAAAAAATGGGTTTGAAGGACAGTAATTATCAATCCTGCATCCTGCTTGGCAGGAAAACGGCCGAACTGCTCAAAACACCCGAACCG
>CALMZF010000080.1 GCA_937870645.1 uncultured Paludibacter sp.
ATTTGATATCATCGGTAATTGCTCCTGAAAGGCTATTTTTCAGGTATTTATAAATAGGATGAGCATTTTTGCCTTTCACATCAATGTTGGAAAACATGGGGAACGTCACGCCATAATTCACCTGACAAAATGACTGAATTTCTTCATCCGTTCCGGGGTCCTGATTGCCAAACTGATTGCATGGAAAGCCCAAAATTACCAGCCCCTGATCTTTGTACTTTTTGTACAATTCTTCCAGGCCTGCAAACTGAGGTGTGAAACCGCATTTGCTGGCAGTATTGACTACCAATACCACTTTTCCTTTATAATCGCTCATGCTTACTTCTTTGTTCTGCATATTCAATGCCTTAAAATCGTAAAAATTCTGAGCAGTTGTTGTTGTTCCATTTTTTTGAGCAGACGAACAAGCCAAAAGCAGAAAGGTGAACACGATGACTGATGATATTTTTTTCATAAAAAAATTATGTATTAAAAAGTTTCATTTATAACATTCAAAGGTGATTTTAGTTCAACAAAACAAGTTAAAATGAGGAATTTTTTGGGAACAAAAATAATTTCCATTACCTTTGCACCCGAAATCTGAACAAAATCGGGCTTTCAGACATTATAGTAGTTCAACAATTGGGGTGCCTTAATAATTTCGGGCTGAGATCATACCCTTTGAACCTGCACGGGTAATTCCGCGAAGGGAAAAAGATATAATCCTTTTTACACTACCGTATTTTTAGGCTCTCTCACGCGAATATTAATCATTTAATTAATTCAAAATGAGAAAGTTATTTTTAATCAATCTTTTATTTTTAATTCCTTTCTGTATTTCAGCACAGAATTTTATCCGCGGCAACGTGGTGGATGAAAACGATCTTCCGTTATCGAAAGTAATCGTCACACTTACACAATCCAAACAAACTACAACTACGAATGACAATGGGGAATTTGAGTTTGCCGGGTTGAAAGACTTTGCTTACAAGCTAAGCGCTAAATACATCGGTTACGAAACCGGTGAGCAAATTGTAAAAACCGGTTCAACGGTAATCGTTCGGATGAAACCGCTGGAAATTCATCTCGACGATGTGGTCGTAACCGCTACGAGAGCCACAGCTGGAACTCCGGTAGCATTCACAAATGTTTCAAAAAAACAAATCGGCGAGCGAAATGCGGGACAGGATTTACCTTATCTGCTTATGCTTACTCCTTCATTTATAGCCACTTCTGATGCCGGAACAGGAATTGGATACACCGGTTTTCGTATCCGTGGGACCGATGCCAACCGCACCAACGTGACCGTGAATGGAATACCCTACAACGATGCCGAGTCGCATAGTGTGTACCTGGTGGATATGCCTGATTTTGCCTCTTCACTGAATTCTGTTCAGGTTCAGCGTGGCGTGGGAACTTCTACCAATGGTGCTTCGGCATTCGGAGCAAGCATTAATATGCAGACCGAAACGCTAAATCCCGTTACGTATGCCGAAATCGGTACATCTGTCGGTTCATTCAACACCATGAAAAATACGCTGAAAGCAGGCACCGGACTAATAAATAACTTTACCGTTGACGTGCGTTTATCAAACCTTGTCTCCGATGGATTTATCGACCGGGCTTCTGCCAATATGAAATCATACTTCGTTTCAGCCGGATATTACGGCAATAAAACCATGCTGAAATTCATGACATTCGGAGGTAAAGAGAAAACCTATCAGGCATGGAACGGCGTTGATCTGGACAATTTTCCGCGCACTTACAACGAATTGGGAAAATATACGGATAGTTACGGAAATACACAATATTATAAAAATCAGACAGATAACTACGGACAATATCACTATCAACTTCATCTGACACAGATTTTAAGCCCGTCGCTGAGTTTGAATGCAGCCCTGCATTATACGCGGGGAATTGGTTTCTACGAAGAATATAAAACCGACCGGAAATACGCTGAGTATGGCCTTACGCCTGCCATAGTAAATGGCACAGTACTCAAAAAGACCGATTTGGTTCGTCAGAAATGGCTCGATAATCATTTTGGAGGTGCCACTTTTTCACTCAATTATCAAAAAGAAAAATATTCGCTTATCGTAGGCGGGGCAGCCAATCAGTACGCCGGTGACCATTACGGAAAAGTGATTTGGGTAAGGAATGCAACTAATCTGAATGTAGATCACCAGTATTATTTCAATAAAAGCACAAAAACAGATGCTAATATTTACGGAAAAGGCAATTATCATCTTTTCAACAACCTACTGGCTTACATCGATTTACAATACCGGTACATTCAATTAAACATGAATGGGAAAGATGACAAATACGATGCTGAAACGGGTACCATGCGGGTATTATCCAATCAAAAACCATTTCATTTCTTTAATCCGAAAGTCGGACTGAGCTATAAAATAAATACAGCCAACAGCGTGTTTGCTTCCTTTGCAGTGGCTAACCGCGAACCAAACCGAAACAATTACACCGATGCCGGACCCACTGAAAAGCCAACCAGCGAACGGTTGTATGACACCGAACTTGGTTACAATCATCAGTCGGACGGTTTTAGTTTCGGGGCAAACGTTTATTACATGAAATATAAAAACCAACTAATCCTGAATGGCAAAATGAGTGAAATTGGCGAACTGCTAACCTCCAACATACCTGACAGTTACAGAACCGGCATTGAATTAGCGGCGGGAGTAAAAATCACCGGTGGATTGCGCTGGGACGGAAATCTGAACCTAAGCCGAAATAAAATACTGAACTTTACAGAATATGTTGATATGTATGATGCCGACTGGAACTGGACGGACACGAAAGTCAATCAATTTGAGAAAACCGATATATCCTATTCACCTGATTTGATTGCAAACAGCATTATTTCCTATTCTTTCCGGAATTTTGAAACAGCTCTTTATTCCACATATGTGGGAAAACAATACCTGGATAATACTTCGAATAACGACCGATCAATCGATCCGTATTTTGTAAATAATCTCCGGATTGGCTATTCATTGAAGTTAAAAAAATTAAAATCAATAGATTTTAATCTATTGATAAATAACTTATTAAATACAGAATATGAAACCAATGGTTACAACTGGTACAGCTATTATCTGGATGGAAAAAGGGTGAACGAAAAAAGATATTTTCCACAGGCAGGAATTAATTTTCTGGGTTCGGTAACGATAAAATTCTGATTTTTACCGAAAATCCTTTTTCTTCTCCGAAAAGGGATTTTTTTTATTTATAAAGTAGAAAAATACAGGGACGTTTATTCAAATCAGGTTTCTGTGATTTCCATTCTTTTACCGTTTTAGTTTTGATAAATTCTGTTTCGAGCGTGATGTCAACGGCTATGCAAAGTTTGGTGTCAGGCATACAGACAGTGAGGATATCTTCCAGCATTTTCATATTGCGATACGGAGTTTCGATAAAAAGCTGTGTTTGATTGTTGTTGTAAATCTGCACTTCCATTTTTTTCAGCATTTTTGCTCTATCCGACTGCTGAATAGGCAGATAACCGTGAAAAGTGAAACTCTGACCGTTGAACCCTGAAGCCATGAGCGACAGTAAAATGGACGAAGGACCGACCAGAGGTTTCACCACATAATTTCGCTGCTGAGCAATAGCCACCACATCGGCACCGGGATCTGCCACTGCAGGACATCCGGCTTCTGAGATTACTCCCATATCCTGTCCTTCCTGCATTGGTTTAAGAAAAGTACTAATTTCTTCGGGAGAAGTATGCTGATTAAGCTCAAAAAAAGTCAGCTCGTCGATATTGATCTCCCGGTTCACTTTTTTCAGAAATCGGCGGGCAGTGCGTATATTCTCTACAATAAAATATTTCAGCGAAATTACAATTTGGTCGTTCTGAGCCGGCAGAATAGTATCCAAAGCCGTTTCACCAAGTGTGGTGGGAATTAAGTAGAGTGTGGGCATAATGTTGTTATTGTTGTGCTGATTGTAATTCTTCCAGTTCTTCCGCAAAAATTTCCCATTCATACATTTTTTGTTCCAATTCCCGCTGTTTTTTCTGCAATTGCATAATAAATTCGGGATCAGAAGCTTTTTCGGGTATCTCCAGTTGTTTTTGCATGTTGGCAATTTCGTTTTCCAATGCGGATACAATTGCTTCGGCTTCTTCAACAGCTTTTTCGGCTTTTCTCAGCTTTTTATTCAGTTCTTTGCGGGCTTCGTAGCTTAGTTTATTTTCCGATATTTCTTTTGGAGAATTATCAATGGTCGCGGTTTTTGATTTCGATAATCCCAGTTCATTCAGATTTTCTATTTTCTTGTTTTGAAGGAAATCATAAATTCCACCCAGGTGTTCGCGTACTTTTTTATTACCGAATTCATAGACCTTGGTTACCAACCCATCCAGAAATTCACGGTCGTGGGATACGATAACCGCCGTTCCGTCGAATGCCCTGATTGCTTCTTTGAGCACATCTTTGGAAGGCATATCCAGGTGGTTGGTAGGTTCGTCGAGTATGAGCAGATTGACCGGTTCCAATAATAAACGAATCATTGCCAGGCGGCTTCTTTCGCCTCCCGAAAGCACTTTCACTTTTTTGTCGGAGGCTTCGCCGCCAAACATAAATGCTCCGAGTATATCCCTTATTTTGGTACGAATATCACCTACTGCCACATAATCTATGGTTTGAAATACAGTCAGGTTTTCGTCGAGCAGGGAAGCCTGATTTTGAGCGAAATATCCGATTTTTACATTATGGCCCAATTTTAAGATACCGGAATAAGCTATTTCATCCAATATACACTTTACCAGCGTACTTTTTCCTTCGCCGTTTTTGCCTACAAAGGCCACTTTTTCACCGCGGTTTATTATCAGTCCTATATTTTCAAGGACTAAATGATCGCCGTAGGCTTTTGAGAGATGTTCTATTTCCAGCGGAATGGATCCCGAGCGTGGTGATGGTGGAAATTTGAGACTGAGCCGCGAAGTATCTTCCAAATCCACTTCGAGCCGGTCAATTTTTTCCAGCTGTTTGATGCGTGATTGAACCTGTACTGCTTTGGTAGCTTTGTAGCGAAAGCGCTCGATAAAATCTTCGGTTTCCTGTATGGCTTTTTGCTGATTTTCATACGCCCGGACTTGCTGTTCGTGGCGCTCCTTGCGCAGTTCCAGGTATTTTGAATAGTTGACGCTGTAATCGTAAATCCTGCCGAGCGAAATCTCGATGGTTCGGTTGGTTACGGCATCGATAAAAGCTTTGTCATGCGAAACGAGCAAAATGGCACTTCCGGTATTAACCAGGAAATTTTCAAGCCATTGAATGGACTCTATATCCAGGTGGTTGGTGGGCTCATCCAGCAAAAGTACATCCGGATCCTGAAGCAGAATTTTTGCCAGTTCTACACGCATACGCCAGCCGCCGCTGAATTCGGAACATTGCCTGTCAAAATCACTTCTGACAAAACCCAGCCCGAGCAGGGTCTTTTCTATCTCAGCATAAAAATTTCCACTATTAATAATTTGCAGATGCTCATTGGTATGGCTCAGTTTGTTGATAATTGCACCATATGCTTCGGTTTCGTAATCTGTACGGTCGGCCAGTTCCTGTGTCAACCGTACAATATCATCCTGCAATTGAGTAATATGTTCAAATGCTTTTTCGGCTTCCTGCATCACAGTCGTCCCGTCGTTGTGAATCATGTGTTGAGGCAGGTATCCGATGGTTAAATCGGTAGAAGCAATTATTTTTCCACGGGTGGGTTGTTGTTTTCCGGCAATTAATTTGAGAAGTGTGGTTTTTCCGGCGCCATTGCGGCCAACCAATGCAATTTTGTCTTTTTGATTAATAAGAAAACCAATATTATCAAAGAGCGGTGATCCGCCAAATTCTACACTCAACTGTTCTATTGATATCATGGCTTTTTATTGAACTCTGCAGGTTTTTTTTTAGTCACCTTATTTTTTTTATTTTGAATATTGTTCCTGTCAACCAGTGTCCAGAGATATTTTGTCAATAGAAGGCAAATGATAAAATCAATTGACACCAACATTCCATTGGATAAATTTCGTAAAATGATACCTAAAATTAAGAAACCCAGTGTGATGCCCATTAAAATAAAAGACACATCGCGATGCTTCAATCCAAGGCCCAACAACAGGTGATGAACATGATTTTTATCGGCATTGAACGGCGAATGTCCATTTTTCATGCGGGTAACCATCACTCTCACAGTATCAAACAGTGGAACAATGAGCAATGAAATGGCCAGTGCCGGAGCAGCATTTATAAAAAATCGGGGGGGTAAACTATGGCTGGCATTCATTTCGCAGAAGGAGAACACAAAGAGATTGATCATGTATCCGAGCAATAAGGCACCCGAGTCACCCATGAAGATTTTTCGTTTGTTGGAAAACACATTGTAGTAAAAGAATACAACCAATGAACCAACCATGGCATAGGCTGTGATCGACAGATCCACATGGCCTGATAACTGAAAATAAATTGCAAAAAACAGGGAGTAAATGATTCCCAGCCCCGATGCAAGTCCGTCGACTCCATTTATGAGATTAAGTGAATTGACAATGACAATAAATACAAAAAATGAAACTGCATAGCTGATTAACAATGGTAATTCATATATGCCCATAAATCCGTGAAAACTGGGAAGCCGCAAGTCGGCCACTACAATGAGAAAAAATGCTGCAACCACTTCGCCGATTAGCTTCCAACTGGCTTTAATGTCAATCAGATCGTCAATAAAACCCACTATGAGGATAATAAACAATCCCAGTACGGCAAATTGAATATCAGAAAAAACATTGTATGAAAATAAAAATACCGTAAACAGAAAAGAAACAAATATATTGATGCCTCCAATGTTGGGTATGTGTCCGTTGTGTGAGGTTCTTTTATTGGGACTTACTACAAAATTGTACTTACGGGCAACCTCAATGACAACGGGCATAAATAAATATCCGATGGTAAAAGAGAAAAGTAATACTAAATACGGATGAGTGCTTATAAAATGTAATATCTGGTTCATTCTGCTATAATATTTTCAACATCAAGTCGTTCGTACTGAGAATTGTTACTGATAAACTCAGGTACAATTGTTTTCATCTGCGATACGGTCAGGAAATTTTTTCCCAGGTAACTGTATTTTATCAGTTTATCAATTTCCTGAGATATTTGTTCAAATTCATACTCACGCACAGTTGCAATCATAATTTTTGGGTGATGTGTTTTACGGGTAATTTCTTTCTGATTTAGTAGCTCTTCATACAATTTTTCACCCGGTCGTAAACCGCTAAAAGTAATGGGAATATCAACCTCGGGTATAAAACCGGCTAACCGGATCATTTTTTTGGCCAGATCGAGTATTTTCACCGGTTCGCCCATATCAAAAATGTAAATTTCGCCACCTTTGCCCATGGTTCCGGCTTCGAGTACAAGCAGGCAGGCTTCGGGAATAGTCATGAAATAACGGATAATATCGGGATGTGTCACCGTTACGGGGCCGCCCTTTTCTATCTGATGTTTGAAGTAGGGAATAACCGAACCATTGGAGCCAAGCACATTACCAAACCGGGTAGTTCTGAATTTGGTAACCACTTTTCCATCTATTTCCTGCTTTCTGTTCAATGACTGAA
>CALMZF010000081.1 GCA_937870645.1 uncultured Paludibacter sp.
GGATTGGAGAATACCCCAACGGTCAATTTCTTGTTATCTACTTTGGCAATGGAGTTGGTGCTTCGGGAGCGAACCTGTGTACCTGTGTACCCCGTAATTACAACTTCGTCGAGCAAAGCTGCGTCGTCTTTGAGCGATACCAGGTTGGGGCTGCCGAAACTTGCTTTGATTTTTGCTGAAGTATAACCTACATACGATACCTCCAGGGTGGCTCCATCGGCAACATTCAGGGTGAAGTTACCGTCAAAATTAGTCAGTGTACCGTTCGTTGTACCAGCTTCACGTACAGTGGCGCCAATCAGCGGCTCTTTGTTCGTATCTGTTACTGTTCCGGTAACTGCTTTCTTTTGAGCTGTAGCTGCAAGGGTAAGTAGCAGCATACAAATTAAAATTAGCTTTTTTTTCATCTGTTAGATTTTAAGAAGGTGAATAATTAGATTGATTAATGATATTTATTTTGAGCGTAATAAATTCACTTAACATAAGACAAATGTTTATTTGCCCATTTAATATTATTTAATTCTACTCAAATTTAAATCGCAAAGTAAATAAAATTATTTTATAAAACAATGTGGGTGATGCATTTTTATTTGTCGAATGTTCCAAGTAAAATTAAAATACCATAAAATATGATTTTAACTTATTAAAAATGCGTTATTTATTCAATTCTTGGTATTTGGAAGGGATTTAGTATATTTGCAACTAAAATATTTGGTTAACCTATGGATAATGCAGAAAAAAAGAGACTTTATTACACT
This sequence comes from uncultured Paludibacter sp., assembly GCA_937870645.1. Lineage (GTDB taxonomy): Bacteria > Bacteroidota > Bacteroidia > Bacteroidales > Paludibacteraceae > UPXZ01. The sequence continues at coordinate 759 of CALMZF010000081.1, forward strand.
TTGTTTTTCCCGATTCTATTTTGCTTGTTTATTATTCTTGTTTATCTTTTTGAACAGGCAATGGGGTGGGACTTTCATAAAGCAGGCATATTCCCGCATGAGCTGAAAACATTGCCAAACGTTTTTACGATGCCTTTTATTCATTCCGATTTATCGCATTTGTTGAATAATATTATCTCCTTTTTTGTTTTAAGCAGTTGTTTGTATTATTTTTACAGCCAGATTGCAAATAAAATATTACTTTTGTCGGTCGTATTTAGCGGATTGATACTGTGGGTGATTGGTCGTGAAAGTTGGCATATCGGTGCCAGCGGTGTTATTTTCGCTATCTCATTCTTTCTTTTTTTCAGTGGCCTTCTGCGTAAACATATTCCGCTGATAGCTATTTCATTTGTAGTCGTATTTCTTTACGGGAATAATGTTTGGCATCTTTTTCCCTGGAGTAAGATCGACCCGGTATCGTGGGAAGGGCATCTGGCGGGTGGAATAACGGGTGTGTTGCTGGCGGTCATTTACCGCAGGCAGGGACCTCAAAAACCGGTAAAGGAATGGGAAGATGATGATGAAAATGAAGAGGATGAGGCTGAATATCAGGATAATGACCCCGAACTGAATGAGGAGAATTTATCAGAAAACTAAAATATATTAACTATTAAACTATGGAAAATAGCAAACCGAACGAAGTCAATTTATTGGATATCTTAGTTGTGAGCGGCAAGTGGATTAAAAACCTTTTTAAAGGTTTACTCCGTTTTGCCGGTTATATTTTAAAATTATTGTACCGCAATAAGATTCTGACCGCAATCATATTTTTACTGGCTATTGTTATCGGACAGTATATGGCCAGACCTTCTGCCCGAAAATTTAATGTGGATGCAATGTGTGTTTTGTATGGGCCCGAAGCAACCACCATCAGTGAAGTAGGAAAGCAGCTCTCGCTTTCTTCACCCCGATATGAGGCAACATCCCTGGCAAATAAATTATCTCTTCCGGATAGTATCGCTTCCAAAGTGGCTGGTGTGGAATTTTTTCAGGTGATTGATTATCAACTGGATCATACTCCCGATGAGATTGACTTCAGCAACAGCCATTCGCTGGAAGATACCCTGAATTTGCCGATGAGAGATTATATTTATATGCGGATAAAAGTGAAGGGTACACGTCATGCACAAGCTATCGGTGAGGCTATGTTGAAGTATCTGAATACCAATGTAACAATACAAAATCAGTATAATGTATTTAAAGCACAACTTAATGAAAAGATAGTTTTGTGCGATGCTGAAATGTTACGCCTCGACAGCCTGGCAAAAATTACCTACTTCAGGGATAAAAAACCGGAAATCAAATTTGAAAGTAATAAATTGTTGATTGGAAATAATGAGGTTCAATTGTTTTACAATGATTTGTTAAATCTTCAGGCTAACAAAGCTCAGGCAATGGCACAATTGGAAGTTGCCAAACAGCCGGTTGTTATACCCTCGGGATTTGTGATAAATCCCAATTCAGTCAACGGTAGGGTAAAATTAGGAGTTTACAGTTTGTTTATAGGTTTGATTATAAGCACTATACTCGGTTACTACATCGAAAACCGAAAAAAATGGCTGAAATATCTTCAGGAAAAATAAGCTGAGAATAAAATCAAAAAAAAGGCATCGAAAAGATGCCTTTTTTTTGATGATTAATTGCTGAAAATGATTTTCCCATTTATGCAATCCACAATGATTGGCTGCTCATTGTTTACCTTACCGCTGATAAGTTCTTTGGATAAGTCGTTGAGTACGTACCGTTGTATAGCTCTTTTCACCGGTCGGGCACCAAATTGCGGGTCATATCCTTCAGCAGCAATAAATTCAAGTGCTTTTTCGGTTATTTCAAGTTTAACCCCATTTTCAGCCAGCATATTTTTTATACCGTTCAATTGCATTTTCACAATTTCAGTTATCTGAGATTCGTCAAGCGGGGCGAACATGATTATCTCTTCGATACGGTTGAGAAATTCAGGTCGGATGGCTTTTTTGAGCAGTTCAAAAACCTCATTTTTAGTTTTTTCTATGATTTCATTCCGGTTCTGATTGTTGATTTGCTCAAAGTTTTCACGTATCAACGTAGAGCCTATGTTAGAAGTCATGATAATAATTGTGTTTTTGAAATTGACTGTTCGTCCCTTATTGTCGGTCAGCCGCCCGTCGTCCAGCACCTGGAGCAAGGTATTAAACACATCGGGATGTGCTTTTTCAATTTCATCGAAGAGTACTACCGAATAGGGTTTTCGGCGTATTGCTTCTGTGAGTTGTCCGCCCTCTTCGTAGCCTACGTAGCCCGGAGGTGACCCAATCAGACGCGTAACCGAGAATTTTTCCTGATATTCGCTCATATCAATGCGGGTCATCATGTTTTCGTCATCGAACAGGTATTCCGCCAACGCTTTGGCAAGTTCTGTTTTGCCTACTCCGGTGGTTCCCAGGAAAATGAAAGACCCAATCGGCCGCTTTGGGTCATTGAGCCCGGCACGGTTGCGGCGCACGGCATCCGAGACTGCGGCTATGGCTTCATCCTGCCCTACTACCCGCCGGTGAAGTTCCTCTTCCAGATGGAGCAGTTTTTCTTTTTCACCCTGCAGCATTTTTGTTACCGGTATTCCGGTCCAGCGGCTTACTACGTCGGCAATATCCTGACTGTCAACTTCTTCCTTGATCATGGCATTGTTGCCCTGAATTTCAACCAGCCGGGACTGGTTCTCTGCTATGCGGTTTTCTTCGGCTTTTATCTTTCCGTAACGGATTTCGGCCACCCGGCCATAGTCACCTTCACGTTCGGCGCGATCGGCTTCGTATTTCAGGTTCTCAATTTCAATTTTCGATTGTTGAATATCTTCTATCAATTCTTTTTCCGACGACCATTTAGCCCGGTATTTTTTGCTTTCCTCTTTCAGGTTGGCAATTTCTTCCTGGAGTTGTTCCAGCTTTCGCACGTCATTTTCACGTTTGATGGCTTCCCGTTCTATTTCAAGTTGCTTGATGTTTCGTTCTATCTTGTCCAGTTCTTCCGGCACGCTGTTGACTTCCATGCGGAGTTTGGCTGCTGCTTCGTCCATCAGGTCAATCGCCTTATCGGGCAGGAAGCGGTCACTGATATACCGGTTCGAAAGTTCAACGGCAGCAATGATTGCATCATCCTTAATCCTCACTTTGTGGTGGTTTTCATATTTTTCCTTCAGCCCCCTGAGAATAGAGATACTCGATGCAATATTCGGTTCATCCACCATCACTATTTGAAAACGGCGTTCCAGTGCTTTGTCTTTTTCAAAATACTTCTGATATTCATTCAGCGTAGTTGCTCCTACTGCCCGAAGTTCGCCACGGGCGAGAGCCGGTTTCAGTATATTGGCTGCATCCATGGCGCCTTCGCTTTTACCTGCACCCACAAGGGTATGAATCTCATCAATGAACAGGATTATTTCCCCATCCGATTTGATGACTTCATTTACCACCGATTTCAATCTTTCTTCAAATTCGCCCTTGTATTTGGCACCTGCAATCAGTGCGCCCATATCCAGCGAAAAGACCTGTTTTGTTTTCAGATTTTCGGGTACATCGCCACGCACAATTCGTTGTGCAAGGCCCTCGGCAATGGCGGTTTTTCCGGTTCCTGGTTCGCCGATGAGGATTGGGTTGTTTTTGGTTCGTCGGCTCAATACCTGCAACACCCGTCGGATTTCTTCATCACGTCCTATCACGGGATCCAACTTTCCGGAGCGAGCACGCTCATTGAGGTTGACTGCGTATTTTTCGAGCGAATTGTAGGTCTCTTCGGCTGTTGCCGAGTTAGCTTTCGATCCTTTTCGAAGTTCAGCAATGGCCGATTCGAGAGCCTTTTCGGTTACGCCTGCATCTTTCAGCAGTTGCGATACCGTGTTTTTAACTTTCAATAAAGCCAGCAGTATGTATTCCAGTGACACAAACTGATCTCCCGCTGCTGTCGAAATCTCGGTGGCTTTACGAAGTACCTCGTTGGTCTCACGGCTCAGGTAGGGATCTCCACCCGTAACCCTCGGGAAACTTTCCAGAGTTCTGTCAATAACCTGTTGGATGTTGGAGGTATAAATGCCCATCTTGCCAAAGAGAAACGGAATTACATCTTCTCCCTTTGACAGCAGGGCTTTCATCAGGTGGGCGGTTTCAATGGCCTGCTGATTGTTGGCCTGAGCCAGATCGATAGCGTGTTGTACCACTTCCTGTGATTTGGTGGTGAAATTTGAAAAGTTCATATCTTTTTGTTTTTAGTTGTTTTTTCTGTAATTGTTTGACATTTATTCTCTTTCAAAAAACTTACCAATCTGAAAATCAGACAAATTGGCATAAATAAATAAAATTTTTCACGAAAATATGCCAAAATGTCAGAGAAGTCGAAGTGGACGTCATTTTAATTATTTTTAGTTTACTTTGAGAGATGAAGTGCTGGTAAATTATCCGAAGAATGAAAAAAATGATTATTTTTGCAGGTTAAATCTTGTAAATTAGGAAGATAATGCAGAAAATTGATTTTAACGTACCGGAACCTACGCTCAGGCGGCTTCCCTGGTACCTGGCATATACCAAATTGGTGCAACAAGCGGGCGAATCGTATTTGTCATCCACCCAGATAGCTTCCAATATTGCTGTTGATGCTTCCAAAGTAGCCAAAGATTTGTCATACGTTCAGATTTCAGGACGAACCCGCGTGGGTTACGATGTCAATGAGTTGGTCAATGTACTTGAGACGTTTCTGGGATTTACCAATTCACACAAAGCATTTCTGTTTGGCGTCGGTAGTTTGGGAGGCGCATTGCTCCACGACGATGGGCTCAATCAGTTCGGACTGGAGATTGTAGCCGGTTTCGATGTAAAATACGAACTGGCAGGTACCAGCATACATCGGGTGCCCATTCATCACATAGATCATTTTATAGAATTACAAAAACAAACGAAAATTAATATAGGAGTGCTTACGGTGCCGGTGGATAAAGCGCAGGAGACCGCCGAAATGATGATAGACGGAGGCATACAGGCAATCTGGAACTTTACTCCATTTCGCATTCGTGTACCTGAAAATATTATTGTGCAGAATACGTCCATCTATGCTCATCTGGCAGTCATGTTCAACAGGCTTAACGAACTGAATTCAAAAAGGTAAGAGGTATGAAAATCTTTGCTATCGGTCAAAACTACGCCGAACATAATAAGGAACTTAACAGTCCCGACCCTACAGAACCGGTCATTTTTATGAAACCTGACACGGCTGCGCTCAAAAACAACAAGCCATTTTACATCCCTGATTTCAGCAGCGAACTGCATTACGAAACGGAGATTATAGTGAAAATCAGCCGGCTTGGAAAAAATATTGCTCCGAAATTTGCCCACCGCTATTACGAGGAAATAGGTCTCGGAGTGGATTTTACAGCTCGTGACGTACAGAGAAGGTTGAAAGCTGAAGGCAAACCCTGGGAAATAAGCAAAGCTTTTGATAATTCGGCTGTTATCGGTAATTTTATACCCAAAGAAGAATTGGGTGATGTACAAAATATTCACTTTCAACTGAATATCAATGGCAATACGGTGCAAAAGGGACATACCTCCGACATGATATTTCCCGTGGATGAAATAATTGCCTGGATAAGCCGGTTTTTTACCCTGAAAATCGGTGACATACTATTTACCGTAACGCCAGTGGGAGTTAGCAAGGTCAATATCGGCGATCATCTGGAAGGATATATCGGTGAAAAGAAAATGTTTGATTTTAAAGTTAAATAAAATCGCAAACCTGACCCTGCGCAAAGAAAAATAATAATCATTAAACCAATCCGTTATTAACTTTGTTATCATTCTTTCTACCGGCGGTACATACGAAATAATTTCGTTTATGGCAACTTATACGAATGACTTGACGGAATAAGCAGCTAGGTCAAATAAAGAACAACAAATACAGTTGAAACAGTCGTGACTAAACGAAAATTTAGCCACACAAGGAAATGATTAAACTAACTTAACTATTCGTTCAAATCTAAATTAACACTCCAAATTCCCCCTTAAGGGGGTTAGGGGGCAGAAAGATAAATCAAATTTCACATGAAATATAACATATTAACCTTCTTACTGTTAATGATTTCCGTGGCGACACTTTCGTCACAGAATATTTCGCAGACAAAACATCAGATAAGATGGACGGGTATAGAAACCTGGCAAACCGATAAAGCGCAAAAAAAAGTTCTATCGTTTACCGATGCCAGTTACCCAGCCGAAAATGATTTGCCCTATTTTGTGCAAACTATTTCGTGGGATAAAAATTACGACGTTGATGCACGAATCGAAAATCCGGTTTATACCTCCCTGACCCCTGAGGAAATTAAACTGATCGAAAGTAATAGTTTATCCGAAACACCTGAAATTTCCACTTACATAACAGAAGAACGCGGCAATTCTTACCTGAATATTCAGATTTTACCATTGATTAAGTTGGAAGGAAAAGTGAAGAAACTCACAAGTTTTGAACTGAATGTAACCAAAACTTCAAAATCGTTCAAAGCACCTGCTGCCATTCACTCCTACGTATCTTCCTCGGTATTGGCAACGGGCAAATTTGTAAAAATAAAAATCAAAGAGAGCGGTATTTACAAACTGACCTACGAAGCACTCAATTCCATGGGCGTAAATCCAGCGAATGTTCGGATTTTTGGCTATGGCGGAGCTTTGCTTGAACAGAGTTTTCTGCTGCCCAAACCCGACGACCTCCCCGAAGTGGCTGTGTGGATGGAAAAAGGCTCCGACGGAGTGTTCAATGCCGGTGACTATATTCTTTTTTACGGTCAGGGTATTGTAAAATGGAAATACGATCCCGCTAAAGCCATGTTTGTTCATACACTCAACCATTATTCCAGCGATGCATTTTACTTTGTCACTTCTGATGCCGGTACAGGTAAGAAGATTGCCGACCAGACCATCGATGTGCCTGCCGATGCAATCGTTGCCGATGTAAACGAATTCACCGACTACCAGCTCTACGAACTGGAAAAACAAAACCTGGCTCAAACCGGAAAAGTATTCTATGGAGAAACATTTTCAGATGTGGTTTCATACAATTTTCCTTTCACATTTACCAATATGGTAAAAACAGCAAGCACCAAAGTCCGGATTGACGTAGCTGCCATCTCCAGTGAGAATTCCACTTTTACACTCAAACTCAATGACGATCAGCCGCAGAATGTTACGGTGATTAAAAAAAGTGTGGATAATTACGAAATCGGTAAGGACGCCAATGCAGTACTAAATTTCACGCCCTCAGCTGATAATTTAATTTTTAATCTTACGTACAATAAACCAACTACTGTATCCAGGGGTTTTCTCAATTACCTGGAAATCAATGCCCGGCGCAGCCTCACGATGATTGGTGCAGTTATGTTTTTCCGGAATACAGATAATCTGAATACAGCTACCTACAATCGGTATCAACTTTCAGGAGCTGGACCCAATGTACAAATCTGGGATATAACTGACCGGTTGAATATAAAAAAGGTGATTACCACCAGATCAAATAATGTGCTCGAATTCAAAGACACAAATTCGAGCCTGAAAGAATATGTGGCTATTGATCCGACGGCAGCTTCTGCGTTTCAGCAGCCAACCACAGTGGGAGCAGTTCCAAATCAGAATTTGCACGCGCTTGCACCTACCGAAATGGTTATACTCACCCATCCGTCCTTTGTAGTCCAGGCCGAAAAACTGGCACAGGCGCACCGCGTTAAGGATAATATGACTGTTGCGGTGGTAACTACCGAGCAGGTTTACAACGAATTTTCATCGGGTACACCCGATGCCACATCGTACCGGTGGGTGATGAAAATGTTGTACGACAGGGCAATAGCTGCGGGTAATACATCGGCTGCTCCCAAATACCTGTTACTGTTCGGCCGGGGTTCGTTCGACAACCGTGGAATAATTCTCAATTCGGGAAATAATCTTATTCTGACTTACCAGGCCGATATGTCGCTCGATGTGGTCAAATCGTATGTAACCGATGACTATTTCGGATTTCTCGATGACAATGAAGGACTGCAAATAGCTTCTCATCTCCTCGACGTGGGGATTGGACGCTTTCCGGTGGTAACTCCCCAGCAGGCCGATGATGTGGTGAATAAGACCATTTCATACATGGAAAATAAGGAAAATGGAAACTGGAAAAATCAGTTGTGCTTCCTGGCTGACGATGGCGATGGTGCCTTACACATGCGACAGGCCGATAGTATTGCATCACTGGTTTCGAGATCAAATCCGGGGTTTCAGTATAACAAAATCTATCTCGACGCCTACCTGCAGGAAGTGGCTGCGAGTGGCGAAAGTTACCCGCTCGCCCATACAAGATTTCACAATATGCTGCGTTCAGGTATTTTTATGCTCAATTATACCGGTCATGCCAGTCAACTGGGGTGGACCAACGAACAGATATTGACAACAGCGGATGTAAAACAAATGTATAATACCAAACTGCCGTTCTGGATAGGAGCAACGTGCGATTTTATCCTTTTCGATGTGAAAGATATATCGGCGGGTGAACATGTGGTACTCAATCCGGCCGGTGGTGGTATCGGACTTTTTTCGGCCGCCCGAACCGTGTATGCTTCACAGAACGAAAAACTAAACCGCTATTTTACAGTGAATTTGTTTACCAAACCGAATGGGAAATATTACAGATTGGGCGATGTGATGGCCAGGGCAAAAAATCAGGTGGGTACTGAAATTAATAAACTTTCCTATACATTGCTCGGTGATCCTGCATTGAGACTGAATTACCCTACCGATTACAATGTGGTAACCGAAAAAATAAACAATCGTACAGTACAGGCTGCAGATACACTACGGGCATTGTCGGTCAATTCAATCGAAGGATATATTGCCGATGGATCGGGAAACCGGATAAGCGAATTCAACGGAAATCTGGAAGTTACCATCTATGATAAAATGCAGAAAATCACTACCCTGAATAATCACAACGACGGAACCCTAACGTATAACGACCGTCCAAACATACTTTATTCCGGCAAAGCAAAGATACAAAACGGGAATTTTTCATTTACATTCATGGTGCCCCGCGATATCAAGTACAACTACGGCTCCGGCCGAATAAGCTATTATGCGAGTGATTCACTAATGCATAAGGAAGCACAGGGATACTACGAAAATTTCATCGTAGGAGGTGGCACCAATATAGACCTCAATGCCGATCAGGCAGGACCGGAACTGAAAGTCTATCTTAATTCTGAAAATTTTGTTTCGGGGGGAAAAGTGAATGAATCACCCCTGTTTTTTGCCAGAATATCAGATGTTAACGGAGTAAATACTGTGGGAAGTGGCATCGGACACGACCTGAGACTCGTGGTGGACGATAATCAGTTTACATCCTATACGTTGAATGATTATTTCGAAGCTGAAACCAACAGTTACAAATCGGGTTCGGTGAGATATAAACTGCCGCTGCTGCCTGCCGGAAAACACACACTCACTTTCCATGCATGGGACTTGCTGAATAACTCATCACAAGCCACCCTCGATTTCGAGGTGGTAGTGGGGCTTACACCAACCATTTTCAAGGTGTATAATTTCCCAAATCCGGTGCGGAACGAGACCCGGTTTGTGGTGGAACACGACCGACCGGAAACAATTCTGGAAACAACCGTTGATCTGTACGACATGACAGGTCGTAAAATCTGGTCGATGAAGAAAAACAGTGTTGAAAATCTGAAATGGAATCGCGCCGATGCATCGCTGCAACAAGTGAAGCCGGGAATTTATATCTACAAGATTTCGGTAAAAACGGCCAATAGTGAAATGACTTCAAAAGCAAATAAAATAATCGTAACCGGGCAATAAATCCCAAATTTTACGTTAATACTTAACTGTTTTTTTTATAAATATCTAATTTCTCCAAAAAACAAGAACTTAACTAAAATTGTACCAGAAATAAAATTGAATTATCTTTGCAACCAAAATTTTTAAAACATTACTAAACAATATATTAAGAAAACTAATGAAAAAAACCTATTTAATCTTGTTCTCGTTGTTATCACTTTCTCTTACATCATTTTCACAAACAACAGTCAATGATCAACTTAATCCCTTAATTACCGGCGTTCCTTCATTAACAATCACTCCCGATGCCCGTGGCGGCGGTATGGGTGATGTTGGGGTGGCTACTTCGCCAGATATCAATTCGCAATACTGGAATCCTGCAAAATATGCTTTTATGACCAGTCCTGCCGGACTTTCATTCTCCTTTACACCCTGGCTTCGCAGTTTAGGTATCAATGATATCAACCTGAGCTATCTGACCGGTTACTGGAAGTTTGACGACCTTCAGTCGGTAAGCGGTTCGCTGCGTTATTTCTCGCTGGGTAGCGTGCGGCTCACCGATGAACAGGGCAACGACCTGAATATGGATGCTCAACCCAATGAACTGGCGCTGGATGTGGCTTATTCACGTCTTTTATCAGACAACTGGTCAGCAGCCGTTGGATTTCGCTATATCCGTTCCGATCTCAACAACGGTGCCAATGGTGCCGGCGGAATAGAAATGTTTCCGGGAAATGCATTTGCTGCAGATATAGCAACGTATTACAAAACTCCGATAGCGATGGCTACCGGTGATGCCAATCTTGCTTTCGGTTTGAATATATCGAACATTGGTTCTAAAATATCCTACGATCAGAACGAAACCAGCATTTTTATTCCCACTAATTTAAGATTGGGTGGATCTTTCGAATATCCGTTTGATGATTACAACAAGATTTCGTTCAATGCCGATATCAATAAATTGTTGGTTCCTACACCTGTAAAGCCCATTGGTGAAGAAACATATGAGTCACAGAGTTACCTTGACCGAAAAGCAATTTATGATCAGACTGGTCCTATTGCCGGTATTTTCAAGTCGTTCAACGATGCTCCGGGCGGAATGTCGGAGGAAATGAAAGAAATCATGTGGTCGGCTGGTGCTGAGTATGCCTACAACAATCAGTTTTTTGTACGCGGTGGTTATTTCAACGAACATGCCATGAAGGGCAATCGTAAGTATTTCACCGCCGGCGCCGGATTTAAGCTCAACGTATTTCAGCTCGATGTGGCTTATCTGATTTCTGTTGCACAATCCAATCCCCTGGATCAAACCCTGCGGTTTACCCTTGGATTTGACCTCAACGG
>CALMZF010000082.1 GCA_937870645.1 uncultured Paludibacter sp.
CAGAACTATAGCGGAATTTTAGTTTCTGACGGATACCTGCAGGCTTATACCGATGCAACCACCTATATCTACAACAGTCAGCTGGCACAATCGACCCTAACCGGATTGAACTTCATCAAGAACGGGTTATACGATACCGAATACAATGAATTCTGGTTTGCCGGCGACCCCAAAGGCGTGGCACGGTACAAAAGCGGCACTCCACCCGTTATCAATTACTACAAACCTGATGGACCTTCGGTGAATATCCCTTATCGGATGCACTTTGCCGGACAAAAACTTTTTGTAATGCCGGGGGAAAAATGGGTTGAACCTGCTCACAGACCCGGTGATGTGATGATATATGAGGATAATGTATGGAAAAACATATTAAACACAACGATTGAGCAATCACTTGACAATATAAAAGTTGAGGATTTTACGACTATTGCCATAGACCCCGATGACAACAAACATTTCTATGTAACAAGTGCAAATACAGGAATTTATGAATTTAAAAATGATGAATTCTTTAAGCATTATGACCGCACCAACAGCCCGATAGAAAGTGCACTGAACATCACCGATTATTATTACCAGTGGACAGATAACGGAATACTGGATAAAGATAAAAATTATTGGATGACCAACGATCTTGTATCTTATGGCATTAAAGTTCTCAAATCAAATGGTGAATGGGCCAAACTGGATTATAGCGGTGTAAGAGGCAAGCAGTCCCTGGGTCAGATATTGATCTCGAACCAAAATCCCAATCAAAAATGGGTGCTTTCCCGAAGACATATTCCGGGGATTTGTATCTTTGACGACAATGGTACCATTGACAAACAATCCGATGACAAATCAGTATTTCATCCCTCGTTTAACTTTAATTCCGGAGAGGTATAACAACCATTACTCCCGCTTTTTTCTTTTGTATGGAACAGGAAAAGAATGGAACAATCTGGGTGGGAACCAACGAAGGTCCATTGCTCTTTAACAATCCCTCGAAGGCTTTTGATTCGGATTTTGCATGCTCACGGGTAAAAATTCCACGGAACGACGGAACTACTTCAGCTGATTATCTGTTGGTTGAGGAACAAATAAATGCCATTGCCATTGACGGTGCAAACCGCAAATGGCTCGGAACAAAGAGTTCGGGTATCTATCTGATGTCCGAAAACGGACAGGAGACCATACGTCACTTTACGACCATGAACAGTCCGCTGCTTTCAAATGAAATTCTATCCATAGCGATTAATCCGGTGACCGGTGAAGTCTTCATCGGAACCGGCAGTGGATTGGTTTCATATCAGAGCGATGCAGCCGAAGCCACCAACGTATTCCAGAATGTTCATGCCTATCCTAATCCGGTCAGGGAAAATTACTCGGGCATCATCACCATCACCGGCCTGGTAGCCGACACAAAAGTTAAAATCACCGATCTGACCGGCAATGTGATTTGTGAAACCACTTCAAACGGAAGCATCGCTACCTGGGACGGTAAAAATACCTTCGGGCAGAGGGTAAGCACAGGTGTGTATCTGGCTATCTGCGTAACACCTGATGGGCTGCAAAGTGCCATTACAAAAATACTTGTAATCAATTAACGTCATAAATACAGTCTTATTTGGCTTTCCTGGCATTTTATTGAGAAGA
>CALMZF010000083.1 GCA_937870645.1 uncultured Paludibacter sp.
GTGAAATTACAGCAATTTCGGTAGTTCCACCGCCTATATCCACAATCATACATCCTGTAGGTGCTTCCACGTCGATTCCGATACCGATAGCAGCAGCCATTGGTTCATAAATCATATACACATCGCGTCCACCGGCATGTTCAGAAGAGTCACGTACGGCGCGGATTTCCACTTCAGTACTTCCCGAAGGAATACAAACCACCATTCGGAGCGTTGGTGAGAATAAATGATTCTTGGAAGGTATCATTTTGATCATTCCCCTTATCATCAGTTCGGCAGCGAAAAAGTCAGCAATTACGCCGTCACGAAGTGGGCGAACCGTGCGAATTCCTTCGTTTTCCTTACCCTGCATCTGGCGTGCCTTTTCGCCGATAGCTATCAGTTTATCGGTTCGGCGGTCAAGTGCCACAACCGATGGTTCGTCCACAACTATTTTATCATCATGAATTATAATCGTATTAGCTGTTCCTAAGTCTATAGCTATTTCCTGCGTAAATGAAAAAAGTCCCATATATATAAATTTATTTTTTTAATGTTTAAAATGCCTTATCCCGGTAGTAACCATTGATATGCCTTTTTTATTGCACATTTCTATGCTCTCTTCATCGCGAACCGAACCACCGGGCTGAATCACGGCTGTAATTCCCGCCCCGGCAGCTATCTCCACACAATCGGAGAAAGGAAAAAAGGCATCGGAGGCCATCACAGCACCTTCAAGCTCAAATTCAAATGATTTTGCTTTTTCGATAGCCTGTTTCAGAGCATCCACACGGGATGTTTGTCCTACTCCGCTGGCTATCAGTTGTTTTCCTCTGGCCAAAACGATTGCATTTGATTTGGAATGTTTTACAATTTTATTTGCAAAAAGCATGTCCTCAATTTCATCACCTGTGGGTTCTTTTTCGGTTACTACTTTTAGTTCTTCGACCGATTCGGTATGTAAATCCTTGTCCTGCACCAATACACCATTCAGCACCGAACGGAATTGTTTTCCGGGAACTTTGTTTCCTTCCAAAACCAGTATAATCCGGTTTTTCTTTTGTGTCAATACTTCCAGTGCATCCAGGTCGTAGTCGGGAGCAATGATTACCTCCAGAAATAATTTATTAATTTCTTCCGCCGTTTCCTTGTCTACAATGGCATTGGTAATCAGTACGCCACCGAAAGCCGATACCGGATCGCCAGCCAGTGCAGCTTCCCAGGCATCTTTCAGCGTGGGCCGCGATGCCAGACCACAGGCATTATTATGTTTCAGAATAGCAAAGGTAATATCTTCAAAATCATTTATCAAACTTACGGCAGCGTCAATATCCAGAAGATTGTTGTACGAAATTTCCTTGCCGTGCAGCTGCTCAAACATTTCATCAAATTTGCCGAAAAAGTAACCCTTCTGATGCGGATTTTCTCCGTAACGAAGTGCTTTGGCTCCATCGGCACTATACCGGAAAGCGCTTGCATTATCGCCGTCGAAATAATTGAAAATAGCCGTATCGTAGTGTGAAGAAACGCTGAAAGCTTCCTTGGCAAACCACCGGCGTTCTTCCAGAGTAGTGTTGGCGCCTTTCTGGTTGATTAATTCCAGAAATGGATTATATTGTGCTTCGGAGGCAAGAATTACAACATCTCTGAAGTTTTTGGCGGCAGCCCGGATAAGTGATATTCCGCCTATGTCTATTTTTTCGATGGAAGTAGCTTCGTCGGCTCCTGCAGCGATAGTGGCTTCAAATGGGTATAAATCTACAATCACCAGATCAATCTGAGGAATTTCATACTGCTCAAGTTGAGCCAAATCCTGCTCCACATCGCGGCGGGCAAGTATTCCGCCAAATACCTTGGGGTGAAGTGTTTTTACTCTGCCGCCCAGTATCGATGGATAGGAAGTCAGATCCTCCACTGCATCGCAGGGTATTCCCAACGATTCGATAAATGATTTTGTTCCACCGGTAGATAAAAAGGTGACACCTTCTGAGTGAAGTTTTTTGATAATTTCGTCTAATTTATCCTTATGATAAACTGATATCAGCGCCCGTTTGATTTGTTTTATTTCCATACGGTTTTTTAGTGAGGATTTTGGAGTGCAAATCTACGAAAAATCATTGAGTTAGCAATTCTTTTTGCGTGGTTTTAATCTATTTTTAGAGTGACATCAGTTACTCGCTCTTTTAATCATGGAATTAATCTGTTTCTGAATTTATTACTGTTTTCAAATAGAAAAATCCCCGGAAATTGAATTATTTTTTTCCATTTGAATGTACGTATTTTCAACTTTCTGAGAAATCCATTTATCTAAAAATAGCCAACGTTTTAGACATTGGCTACCTTATCAGAAGGGTTTAAACCCGATGATTTCACGCACTTCGCGAATGGTTTTTCGGGCACTTTCCTGCGCTTTTTCTTTACCCAGCAGCGCTACCTTATTGAG
Source organism: uncultured Paludibacter sp. (assembly GCA_937870645.1). Lineage (GTDB taxonomy): Bacteria > Bacteroidota > Bacteroidia > Bacteroidales > Paludibacteraceae > UPXZ01. Next base: position 2,423 of record CALMZF010000083.1, read on the forward strand.
GTAAACTTCGTCACTTGCTATTTCCTGTATTCGTTCACGAATCGGGTTTACAAATGTGATCATGTCTTCTGCCAGCTGTTTTTTTAAATCACCGTAACGGATACTGCAGTCGTTGTATTTTTCCCGGAAAAACTGAATGGTTTCGGGTTTTGAAACCACATTCATCAACTGAAATAAGTTGGCAATGGGCTCTGTCATCGGTTGATCGGGTTCAGTCGGTCCGGCGTCGGTTACAGCTCGTTTTACTTTTTTGAGGATTACCTCGGGGGTGTCGGTCAGAAAAATGGTGCTGTCCTCCCCTTCCGATTTTCCCATTTTTCCGGCTCCGTTGAGTCCGGGTATTTTCACCAGCTCTTTGCCAAAGTTGAACGCCTGAGGTTCTGGAAAATATTCATGGTTGTACATTCGGTTAAATCGGTTTCCAAACGTGCGTGCCATTTCCAGGTGTTGCTCCTGATCTTTTCCCACGGGAACAAAATCAGCTTTGTGTATCAGGATATCAGCGGCCATGAGTGTCGGATAGGTAAGCAGTCCGGCATTTACATTTTGAGGTTGCTGACGGATTTTATCCTTGAAGGAGGTACATCTTTCCAGTTCGCCCACGTAAGCGTTCATATTGAGGTACAAATAAAGTTCGATCACCTCCGGCACATCGCTTTGAATGTATAAGGTTGCTTTTTGGGGATCGAGACCGGCAGCCAGGTATTGTGCCAGCACACTTTTCACATTTCCCTGTATATTTTGAGGGGTTGGATGTGTGGTAAGTGAATGATAATCAGCAATAAAAAAGAAGCAATTGTATTCGTACTGCATACTTACAAAATTGCTTAATGCTCCGAAATAATTTCCGAGATGTAAATTTCCTGTCGGCCTGATGCCGCTTAAAACTGTCTTCATTGATCTTATTTTACCGCCACGGTGTGCAGATTGAGATAGCATAACCTGCTACGGGCTTAGTGATTTATTTTTTCTTCCTAAAAAAGTGTGCAAAGTTAATCATTTTAATGCAAAAAAGCCACCTGTAGTGATAAGTGGCTTATTGAAATATCGGTTTTTCCCTTTTTTATTCAATCGGTATGGTTCGCTTAATTCGCTGATCGAGTGATGTAAGCGTTTCGGTTGTGGCTACACCGGGTATCTCCTGCAGTTTGCCGTTGAGCAATTCCATCAGATGTTCATCATTTTTGGCGTACATTTTTATCAGTATGGTATATGCTCCAAGTGTGTACTGCGACTCAACCACTTCGGGTATTTTTTCCAGTTCGGCTACCACATCTTTGTACATGGATGCTCTTTCGAGGGTGATGCCTATATACACACATATCTGGAAGCCGAGCATTTTGGGATTTACCGAATAACCCGATCCGGTAATCACTCCCATATCGATAAGACGCTGTACGCGCTGATGGATGGCAGCTCTGGATACTTCGCATTCCTCGGCCACATCCTTAAAAGGTTTACGGGCATTTTGGGAAATTATCCGTAAAATTTTACGGTCTAATTTATCTATTTTTTCCATAGAATTAATCGTTTAGCATTTTGCCAACAAATATATGTATTTTTTGTAATAAACGAAACAAATTCACGATAATAATGCATATTTTGAACTATTTTTTGGTAAAATTGCCCGTTTCGATATGTTTATGTAAAAAAAACAATCGAACAACATCTGTCCGATTGTTTTTTAGCTGTAAGGTTATATTACCTTTATTTTTCTATTGAAAGCAACTCCACTTCGAATACCAGTGTGCTGAGTGGTTCGATACCTCTTGCTCCTTTGGAACCGTAAGCCAGGTTTTGTGGGATATAGAATTTGTATTTTGAACCTACAGGCATGAGTTGAAGTCCTTCTGTCCAACCCGGTATAACCTGATTAACAGGGAACATGGCAGGTTCATTTCTTTTAATGGAGCTGTCAAATTCTGTTCCATCGAGCAATGTTCCTACATAATGTACTTTTACCTGATCGGTAGCAGTGGGCACGGGTCCGGTTCCTTTTTTAATCACTTCGTATTGCAGACCGCTTGCTGTGGTTACTACACCCGGTTTTTTTCCGTTTTCGGCCAGAAATTTGTCACCGGCTTCTTTATTTTTGCCGAATTGTTTCATCATGACAACTTCCTGACGGGCATTCATCACTTTATTGATGTATTCGTTGGCTTCCTGTGGAGTCATCTGTATTTTGGACTTATTCAATCCATTGATCAATCCCTGTTTGAATAAATCGAAATTAAGTTTCAGCGTAGAATCACCTAAAAAGCCGGCCTTTTTTTGTTGTTTCAGCCAATCGCCATATTGGGTGGCAGCTGCCGAAAGTCCCGGTTTTGCATCTGCTTCACCTTTAGCTCCTTCAGCAAACCCTTTCATAAAGGATTTAGTTTTTTGCTCTACAGAATCTTTATTAAACAAATTGGTTTTTAGGTCGTTGCCGAATGCCAAACCGTAGGTATAATTCAAACTGTCAAGTTCGTTTGCCAATTTGGGATCTTTAGTATCGCCGCCGCCGTTGCAAGCTGTAAGTATCATTATGGCAGCCAATGTTACTGCGAAAAATATATTTTGTTTTTTCATTTTCTTTATTATTAATTTTGGGTGAATTATTACTTGTTAATGCTATCGGCAGGTGCAGGTGCAGGTGCGGGTGCAGCTTTCATCATTTTTTCGTTCTGCTTTCTTTGCATGGTGTTTTGGAAATATACCATAGCTTCGGCTCCGGTTATGCCGGTGGTATCACCTTTTATACCCTTCACAAGTCCTTTTTTGAACAACTCTTCGTTGAATTTCATGGTTGAATCGCCGATCAAACCCGATTTACGCTGTTCTTTCATCATATTTCCGATTTGGTTACCGGTTTTGTAAACCTGGTCCATATTTTCATCCGTGTAAACTTTTTCAATTTTTTCAACCAAAGCGGCAATTGTTTTTTCGGATGAATCATTTTGAAGGGCATTCATGCGTAGTTCCTCGCTGATGGCAAGACCAAGAGCATAATTCAAACTGTCTTCCTGAGTTGAAAGGTTTGCTTTTTTTGCTTTATAATTGCCTCCACACGAAGCAAGGCCCAAAATGGCAGCAA
>CALMZF010000084.1 GCA_937870645.1 uncultured Paludibacter sp.
ATTATTTCCACTTCGCTCAGTGGCATAACTGGTGTTTCGCTTGCATTCATGGGATTTGGGGTTTGGGCACTTGCATGGCAAACTGTACTTTATCATTTGGTACGGGTAATCTGTTTTCACTATTTTGTAAAGTGGAAACCGGTTTTATTTTTTTCGTTCCACACGATTAAGGAGTTGTCATCATTCAGTTTGAATCTGCTTGGCACAGGAATATTGAACATCGTTTTCAGCAATATTTATATCCTGATTTTGGGGCGAACATTCCCCATCAAAGAAACCGGATACTATACTCAAGCCAACAAATTCAGCGAAACATCCAATTACACGTTTAGTTCTATTTTAAGCGGGAGTACTTACAATTTATTTGTACAGATTTACGATCAAACAGAACGATTGAAAAGAGTATTCAGAGAGGCGATCCGAAAAACGGCACTGATCGTTATACCCGTTACGCTTTTTCTGATAGCCGTGGCACATCCTTTAATCGTAACCTTATTTCGTGACAAGTGGATTTCCATCGTACCCTATTATCAAATTATCTGCGCAGCCAACTTATTTGCACCACTTTACATGATAAATTACAATCTGCTGAATGCCAAAGGACTAACCAAAACCACTTTTCGGATTGAAATTTTCAGGAAATCGGCAATCCTTGTTTCAATTTTCATTTGTTTTCGCTGGGGTATAATAGCCATGCTTACCGGATATATGCTGGTCAATTGGTTGGTATTCTTTATTTCGATGCTCCAGGTGAAGAAAACTATAGATCATTACTGGCGAAACCAGATTACAGATATTTTACCGGGACTAAAAATTGGTTTGGTTGTGGCTATTTGTAGTTATTCACTCTCTTTCCTTATCTCCCTACCGATTTTACTTTTAGCAACTCAGGGATTTTTGGCAGCCACTTTGTATGTATTTTACCTGAAAAAAACTGAAAACGAATTATACAACAAGGGAATTCATTTTCTAAAATCCAAATGGCAAATTCTCAACCAATGAAAAAGACAATCAGGATCTATTTTGTTGATTTTTGGAATGGTTTTGACCCCGGCGACAATTTCTTTATCAACAGGTTAAAAATTCACTATAATGTTGTGTTGGATGAAGCTCATCCGGAATTATTGTTTTATTCCTACAATGGCATTCAGCATTTCAGATACGATAAAAGCATTACTATTTATTTTTCAGGCGAAAACGATGTACCGGATTTTAATCTCAGTGATTATGCCATCTCATTTCATCCTGTTCAGTTTGAAGACCGGCATTTGAGATTGCCGTTATTCGTTTTGTACAAATGCTTCCCTGATTTAGACAAACAGAAAACAAGTAGTTCAAAAGAGCTTTTACAACGAAAATTTTGTGCATTTGTGGTGTCGAACTCCAAAGGAGCCGACAGAAAAAGAGAAGATTTTTTCCATAAGTTGAATGAATATAAAAAAGTAGATTCTGGTGGCAGATATTTGAACAATACAGGCAGTCCGGTTGCTGACAAACTGGAATTTATCAAGGGATATAAATTCGTAATTGCATTTGAAAACAGTGCAGCATCGGGTTATACAACCGAAAAGCTGATAGAACCATTAGCGGTTAATTCTGTTCCTATTTACTGGGGCAACCCGAACGTAAACAAGGATTTTAATTCAAAATCTTTTGTTAATGCTGCTGATTTTAAGTCCTTGGACGAGTTGGTTCAGGAAATTATCCGTTTGGACAACGACGATGATGCTTACCTTAGTATGGCACAGGAACATCCATTCACTGAAAGCCAAAAAAAGAGTGCAGACTGGATAAATGATTTTGATGAATTTATGGATAGTATCATTCAGCAGGAGCCAGAGAATGCCATTCGACGAACACGTTTCGGTTATGCAAGGTTTTATACCAGGCGCTATAAACTTTTATTCGGGATGGCGAATTTACCAGGAATAAGATACTTGGTGAGAAAATTAAGTTACAGATAGTCAGCTGAACGTTTTAAGGAAAAGTGCAAGTATTTGATTTAAATAGGAAAATAGTAACTTATAATGCTTGCCAATAATTGCATTTTTCACCAGGAATTTCATCATATTCCTCACCTCCAGGTTCAATAAATGGCGACTTGTCGGATCTGAAAAGTTTTTTTTATTACTGAGTAGTTCATTGCAGATTAAAATCCGGTCGTTAATATTTCGGTGACTGAGGCGGGACGTCATCACCGAATTACTTCGAATACGGCGGTGAAAGAATGTGCGTCGTATAGAACTTACCCGTTTTGCCTGCAAATAGAGCAACATCGAAAAAAGGACATCCTCATAAAACACACCCGGATAAAAACGTAATCCTGTCTGATTCAAATAGGATTTTCTAATAAAAATCAAACATACACTGCATGAATA
>CALMZF010000085.1 GCA_937870645.1 uncultured Paludibacter sp.
TCGCTTCCCCGGGGGCTGCATAGTGGAAGGTACCGACCTCAACACCCGTTATCAGTGGAAAAACTCTATCGGACCGGTTGAAAACCGGAAACTGAACGAAAATCGCTGGCAATATACATTTACCAATCGTTTTTTCCCGGATTATTATCAGTCTTACGGGTTGGGTTTTTTTGAATTTTTCCAGTTGTCGGAAGACATCGGAGCCGAGCCGCTGCCGGTGCTGAGCTGCGGACTTGCCTGCCAGTTCCAGAACAAAGACGAACATGCACATGCCGGGGTTGGCGCTGAACTTGATCCTTACATTCAGGACGCACTTGATTTGATTGAATTTGCCAACGGAAGTACCGAAACCAAATACGGAAAAATTCGTGCAGAGATGGGGCATCCCGAACCCTTCAACATGAAATTAATCGCCATTGGTAACGAACAGTGGGGAAGCCTTTATCCAGAGAGGTTGGAGCCATTTATGAAAGCAATTAAAGCCAGGTATCCTGAAATCAAAATTATCGGTTCATCCGGCCCGAGCCCCGATGGCAAGGACTTTGAGTACGGATGGCAGGAAATGAGAAGACTCAAAGCTGACCTTGTGGACGAGCATTACTACCGCGATCCGGCCTGGTTTTTATCCGGTGCGGCACGCTATGATAAGTATGACCGCAAGGGTCCCAAAGTATTTGCCGGTGAATATGCCTGTCATCCCCAGAACCGAAAAAACAACTTCGAATCGGCTCTGTGCGAGGCTGCTTTTATGACAGGGTTTGAGCGTAATGCCGACGTGGTTCACATGTGTACCTACGCACCATTATTTGCCCACGTACAGGGATGGCAATGGCGTCCGGATTTGATTTGGTTTGACAACATGAACAGTGTCAGATCGGTTAATTATTACGTTCAGCAGCTCTACGGACACAATGCAGGTACAAATGTGCTGAACACCTCTGAAAATAAGCTGCCTCTTACCGGCCAGGATGGCATTTACGCATCTTCGGTGTATGATAAAAACAAAAATGAGATTATCCTGAAAGTTGCAAACACTTCAGATGCGATTAAAACCATCAATTACAACCTGAAAGGCCTTAAAAATTCAGAAAGAGCGGCTAAAAAAACCATTTTGAAGTCCTCTGGTCCTGATATGGAGAATACGCTTGAAAATCCCACTGCTGTAGCACCGCTTACCGAGGATATGAAAATTTCGGGGAATAATTTCCAGTTGAATCTTGAACCGAAATCATTCTATTTGCTGAACATACAACTTTGATTTTCAGATTTATATCAAATCTATTAAAAAACAGGGGAGAAATCTCCTGTTTTTTTTATTTAAGCTCATTTTTGGAATTTTCCTTTTTACTCATTGAAAAAAACAGCAATTTATATGCCCGTTTTTATGTTTGAAAACATATTTTCGGCGATTTCTCTTCATTTGCAAATGTAATATAAACATAACTAACTCATTCTGTTTTGTTTATTGATTATTAAATTCAAATTTTCAATTTCCGTGTTCGCACACATTTTAGTGTTTTTTTACTTGTTATTCCAAAATATAGTTCTATTTTTGCATCAAATTATTTTCGTGTTCGCACACGTACCCATTATTTTAGTCCTATGAAGACAGAAAACACCAAGGTTAGAATCAAAGACATCGCTGTATTGGCAGGTGTTTCGGAAGGTACGGTGGACCGGGTTCTTCACAATCGGGGGGAAGTTTCAAAAAAAAGTAAAGAGGCTGTTGAAAAAGTATTAAAAGAGATCAACTACTCCCCTAACCTATTGGCAAGATCGCTTGCATCAAAAAAACACTACCGGTTTGCATGTTTTATTCCGGCTTATCAGCCCGGTGAGTATTGGGAAAGCATCGAAACGGGTTTTGACCGCGCGGCCAGGGAATATTTGCAGTACAATGTACATCTTGAAAAGGTATATTTCAATCAGTACGACCCCAGTTCATTCAAAAAAGGGATAGCTCAAATCCTTCAATCCGGGCCAGATGCTGTAATTCTGTCACCTGTATTCCCGGATGAAACACTCACTTTCACACAAGAGCTCAAAAAGCTGGAAATTCCATTTTCTTTTATCGACTCGATGCTCGAAAATGCGGATTTTACCACCTATTATGGTCAAAATTCCTTTCAAAGCGGATATCTGGCTGCGAAATTATTGCTGAGTTCATTGCCCGAAAATTCAAAAATACTGA